>DASTBJ010000782.1:0-12724 GCA_035712125.1 Terriglobia bacterium | reverse complement strand
CGACTAACCAAACGTTGCCGTCGTTATCGAAGCGAACATCCTGTCCGTAGCGAGCTCGGACGTTGGCAAACTCCGGCGCATTCGTCCCTCTGCCCGGAGGATCTTCGGGGAGGTAGTACTCGATGAACATCGCCTTACCGAGTTTGGTTTCATCGAGCGGCATCTCCCGGTCTGTGCGCACGGCTCGCGGCTTCTTGTCTGGTCCGAAGTTGGCGACCAGGTAGGCCAGGAGATCGGCTTCATCCTGTCGGGAGAAGCGGAAGTCGTTGCTGCGCGGCGCAAGCAGTCCCTGGGCGTACGAGGTTGGATCGCGTTCCCACAGGGCGCGGCCCGTCATGTGGTCGATTCGCGACTTCCATACTGCTTCGGTTGCGGGCCGCGTCGGAAAGAAGTTCTCGCCATGGCAGGCCATGCAAACCTGTTCCGCGACGGCTTTCCCCGGTCCCTGAGGATAAATTTGATCGTAGCTCTCGAAGATGTATGTCTCGCCTGCGCCGCTCGTGTCAATCGCGGTACGTCCGGCCAGTTCCCGTTGCAGCGTAAGGTCTCGGGCGGCGGGCTCTCCCTCACTTGGCCGCATTGCGAGCGTGACGCGCGGGCTCTCGCCGGCATTGATCGTCAGCCTTTGAACGTCGGAGGCGAGTCCTTTCGCACGGACACTCACTTCATACTGTCCGGGCAGCAACGCCACGGCTCGGAACCTTCCCCCTTCGGTGAACACCATGTAGGACATTCGCTTCTCCGCGTTCCGGATATAAACCTGCGCGGCCTTGAAGGGCGTCGCTGAGGTGACGGTGCCCGTGAGGTTCCCTGTACCCCGAAGTGCGCTGGTCTGAACCGGAGCTGAGACGAAAGCGACAGAACTCACGGCCACGGCTATTGCCAGGAATGCCGCGAGAATGTAAACGCGCCTTACTGCTGTCGAGTTCCTCATCGTGTTTCTCCTTTGCGGTTCGAATTGCCGGTGAGCTTAGTCCTCTGCTCATGCAAAACACAAGTCACGGAGATATGGGGACGATTCACGGATCTCAAGTCATCGACGATTTGTCTACGCTTGCCCTACCGTTTTCCCAGAAGAGCCGTCTCTACACACGAAGTTCCGCAATAGAATAGGCAGGGATTCCCTTCAAATGAAAATGCACCTTCTCGCATTGGTTCTCCTGCTGATGCCTGTAGTCTTTCGATCGCAGAATGTTGCGGCGTCCCTTGAGGGGATCGTGGTGGATCGCGTGAATTCCGAGGGAATCGCCGGCGTCAGCCTGATGTTGACGGGAATCGTGGAAGATCGCGTGGTTAATCTGACGACAAAAACAAGTACCGGCGGCCGATTCACCTTTGCAAATGTGCGTTCGTCATCAGGCTACTGGCTGATGGCGTCCCACGGGGATTCTCACGTGCCGACCGTCTATGGACAGCGTGGCTTTTCCGGTACGGGTTCTTCAATAACCGTCGCAGCGGGACAACATATCAAAGGTCTGCAGATTGCCATGGTGCCGACGGGCGCGATTTCGGGACGCGTTCTTGATAGGCAAGGAAGGCCGGTCTCTCAGGCGCAGGTGCTCGTCATGATGCCGACGTATCGTGAAGGTACGCGGGTGCTTCGGTCGGCAAAGGGTTTTGTCACTACCAATCGACGCGGCGAGTATCGAGTGTCGGGACTGACGCCGGGCCCTTACTATTTGCGTGTCTACGTTCAAAACTCAGGGGGAAGCGCACCTTTCCTACTGGATCGACGAGCTTCCGTTTCTGCCGGTATTCGACTCACGGAATCCGAAGGCTACACGTTCATCTACTATCCGGATACGACCGACGAACGATCCGCCCACGTTGTAAATGTTCCCGCCAGGACAAGTGTCGAGGCAATTGACCTGACGGTATTCAAGGTTCAGACGCGGCGGATTCGGGGAACCGTTGTGGATGAAGCGACAGGTCTGTCAAAGGGACCCGCCGAAGTGATGTTGTTCCGGCAGAGTGCCGATCGCGGATCTCTCCCCGATGTTTCCGGGACGTTTGCGAACGGCAGCTTTGATTTTCGCAGCATCCCGCCCGGTACCTACCTGCTTGTCGCGGTCACCGGCCAGGGATCGACGACGCAGAGAGGCCGCGTGGTGCTGCATGTCGGAACAGGCGACGTGAACGATCTGAAGATCCCGGTTACCTCAGGCTTTACCATTTCCGGAACACTGTCGATATCGGCGACGTTATCCGCGGATATCTCCGTCACGCTTCGGCCCGATGCGCCTTCCAGCACGGGACTGCTTCCGGCCGCCAGCTTCGATCAACCGGTGGTTTCGTTCTCTCCAGTTCGGGATACTGAAACGCGCATCGTTCGAATTCTTGAAGTCCCTCCGGTTCGTGGTGTTCTGAGGGATAGCGCGGTCACGCTCCGCGGCATCGCGCCGTGGAATTATCGACTCGAAGTCGCTGGTCTTCCCGAAGACGCCTACGTAAAGTCCGCGCGCCTTGGATCGACGGATGTTCTAACCAACGGTCTCCGGGTTGATGGGCCTATACAAGAGAGCCTCGACATCGAAGCGGGGTTGGCTGCCGGCCAGATCGAGGGACGCGTTGTGGATGGTGCACAGAAACCCCTCTCCGCATTGCGGGTCGTACTCGTCCCGGATAAAGAACAGCGCAATCGGCTCGACTTGTATCGGAACGTTCTGAGCGACACTGAGGGCCGATTTCGATTTCAGGGACTTCCACCCGGAGACTACAAGCTTTTCGCTTGGGAGTTCGCCGATAAGGACTTCTGGCTGGATGCGGATTTCCTGCGCCTCTATGAAGACAAAGTCACGTCGTTTCACATAAAAGAGGGCAGCAAAGAAGTCCTGGAAGTTCGCGCCATTCCGCCCTGGTTCTGATTGCCTCGGATCAGCGCGGCGTGTAACTGTCGCGAGACTGCTGGACTCTGAATTTGGGTTCCCGAGTCCGAACCTCAATGCGATGGGTGACACCTTCCTTCGATGAAGTTGGGGAGTAACCAATGGTATAGGACTGGTTCCGGCTGCGGACTATGTTCTCGTACAACCGCTCGGTGTCTTCAACACGCACTGGAAGCGCGACTCGACCTCCTGAACTGGAGGCGATTTGCTCCAATCTGGACCGGACAGATATGCCTTCATTGAATCCGAGAAAAAATACCCAACCCTCGAAGCGGCCATCCCTGGGATTCAAATCCGTATTCACCGCGACGAAGTCGAAGCGGGCTTCGCTTTTTTGAACAGCGCGCACGACTTTCATAAAATCGCCGTCGTCCTTCCCATCGACGAGCTGACTGAACCGCCGGTCATCCCAAATCAACTGCCGTGTCGGCGTCCCCGGCTGTCTGCCATCTGTAAAAACGATTGCTCCCTTTCGACCAGGGACGCCAGTCAGCCGTTTCGCCGCCCAGTCGACCGCACGGTAGAAGTCTTTTACCGGAACTTTGTAATCGTAACGAAACGTAACCTCGCCTCCCATGGAACCCGCAGTCATTCCGACGACACTGCTGTTCCACATCGATTCGGGATTGCCGCGGACCGCTGGATTGATTCGTATTTCCTTCGGAAGGCCGTCTCGGACATCCTTCCAGTCGAGCAGCACCTCAACCTCCTTGCTGCGTTCGTCGAATGCTCCGATGGACACCCGGTCCTGCGGCTGCAACGTCACGAGCAGGCGGACAATTGCGGGCTCCATCAACGGCCAGTGCTCTTGCATGCTCAGGCTTCTATCGATGAGTAGCAGGAGGCTGTTCGCGCTGGCAACTGCAGAGAACGCGCGGATCTCCTGGGGCTTACCGTCTTCGAAGATCAGAAAGTCGTTACGAGTGAGGTTGGTAACCGGCCGCTCGAATCCGTCGTTAGTCTCAGACACCGTCATGTCCACGGTCACCAGCGGGACGTCCACGCGTATCGTGGATGTAGGAGTCTGAGCGACGACCGTCCCCACAATGGCAAGCAATGCTCCCGATAGGAACCTGGGGTTGAGCATGGGATACGAGTTTCTCCGGTTGGGAAGACAATAACCGACTCTTTGACGGATCGCCATGCGATCTGTCAGGCGCCGGAGTGAAACGGTCCCTGAATCTCCGTCCGAACATTTCGGGCAGCAACCGTCCAGGCAGTAAGCACACCTGCTGCGAGACAAAACACCGGCAGGAACATGGCGCTCGCCGGCTCACTTACAGGTATTAGTCCCAGCCACCATGGCAGCGATCCCGCGATGAACGTGAGCACGGCTGCTGTCACCCGGTAGTGGATACCCGCGGATTCTCGGGATGCCATTCTCATCGCCATTCCCACTAGAACTCCAACCACGATCGATCCCAGGGAAATACCGGCGACTGAGAACAGAAGACCGTGGATCGCTCCACCGATGATGGCCATCAGAATTCCGATAGACAACGCTCGACGATAATACCGGGCGAGATTAGCCTTCATCTCTTCCTGGAACTTCTGCGTACATGAAGGGCATGCCTGCTGGCTTCCGACCCGGAAATACGTCTGGAGGAGGTCTTCACAGAAGGCACAGCATTCTTTGGCGGACTCGATCGCTTTCAGGCTTTCGAGAATGTAGTTTCCGAACCGGACGGGGCTCTGATCAAAACGCAGTCGAATGTCGCCACCCATCGAGACTCGCCGGAGTTCGTCTCGATCGAGCCGCAACCACTGCTCCGGTTGGAATGGCACGAGCCGCGTGTTCGGCTTGCTCTGAGGGAATAGCCACACCTCGGGAAGCTCTTTTGCGACTCCCCAGAGCAATACCTGGTAGGTAAAGACGAAGACCCCGACACGACAGTCGCGAAACGGTTCGTCGAGTTCAATCGGAGAGCCCGACCCTTTCTGCCCCAGGGACCACCCGACGACGCCGCTTTGCCAACCGGCCATGTCTCGAGAACCAGGGGACAGATCGACTTCTTGAACGGAATGATCGCGAACGTCAGTGACTCGAACACGCACGAAACAATTCCAACTCAGCAATGAACCGGAACGCAAGGGCTACACCGAAATTGCTCTCTGTTACCAATTCCCCCTCGGGTTTGCCGGTATTCGAGGCCATCATCGACGCTGTCTCGCCTGTCGGTAGTGTTGGGATCAGGGGCGTGGTGGAAATGCTAGGCAACGATGATCTGATCGTTCAGCAATCCCCGCGTCGCTACTACCGTGTGCGGACCACGCCATCGCCCGACTGGCGGAGTACAGTGAAATGACAGTAGGTGTCCGTGAGGGCGAGCGCGATTGTGGCCTCTGTCTTCGTGGTGCCGCTGCCGATCTCAGCAGTCTCGAACTCGATCCCCTTTGGGAGATCGATGCGGACGCGATGCTCTTGGCCCGTCGAGGGGCTTCGGATCGGACGGGCTGTGGAGTGGAGTACGCCGGGAATCACAACACGTGCGGTTCGACCCTCGATGTTCACGTCGATATCGATGCGTTTAAAAATAGGGGGGTGAACGGTGCTCGACATTGTCCGATAGACCCACCAGTGCGTTGCCCCCTCCCTGGTTTCGCCACCGTACAGAACTGTAGCAAGGGCGTGTCGTTGCCGGCTGTCCGCTCGCTCATCGATGATGGCCTGACACTCGCCGTTGCCTTCGTAGATTGGTCCTGGCCAGGCGTAGAGGAGTGCGCCGCCGAGGCCCTCAAGCGCCACGTCTCCAAAGTAGCCCGTATCGATCCGAACGGCAGCGAAGCCGCGGCAGTGTCCGTGTGTGGGGCGGGGTGACTCAAACTGACAGGGACAGCCGTAGTCGCAGTTGCAATTGCTCAGCTCGACCCCTTCGATGTACCAGTTGACCTGTGCCATCCGGTGTCCTCCTTCAGAATCTTTCTGGATGTGGCAAATCTTACGCCTGATGCGCCGGAGTTTCCTATCGCCTGCGTTGGTGATGCGTTGTTCTTCTTGCAGTCCAGAGTAGTGCGAAGTAATGTCTTCACGAATTTCAGAGTTCTGAATTTAAAGGAAAAAGATGTTATGACAAACGAGCAGGCTGGAAATGCCCGATTGGAAGAGTCACAGAGCGAGTGTTTGAATATTGAAGTCGAGGAACTGGAACTCATCATAGCTCCGGGTAACACCTGGTCCGTTTAACGGCATCAACATACTTGAAGCACTCATCACTGCAAAGACACCAGAGCACGAAGATCGTTCTTCTTCGGGCGCTAGCAGTAATCGTGACGCTGTCGTTCACGGCATGCCGCGCGGGCGAACCCCAAACAGCCGGGAACGAGCGGCCGAACATCATCTACATCATGGCCGACGATTTGGGTTATGCCGACCTGAGTGGGTATGGCCGCAAGAACTACTCGACGCCGGCGCTCGACAAGCTGGCTTCGGAGGGGACACGTTTCACACAAGCCTATGCAATCGCTCCCGTGTGTACGCCTACACGTGTCGGGTTGATGACCGGCCAGTATCCGGCGCGGAACCGGGCCGGATTGTGGGAACCACTCCGGAACGCGTCGAAAGGTGAAGGGCTCGATCCGTCGCTTCCAAATTTGGCGCGAAGGTTATCGAATGCGGGTTACCACACGGGGCTCGTCGGCAAATGGCACCTCGGGCGCGACGAGGGACTCCGGCCGGGCGATCACGGCTTCGCTCGATGGTTTTCCATTTTGAGTGGCGGAGCGGATTACATCAGTCATCGGTCGACCGGACCCGATAGTCCCGCCGGTCCTCATGATCTCTATGCAGATGGCAAAGAAGTTCACACCAAAGGCTACCTGACAGATATTTTTACGCAACAGGCCGAAGCCTTCCTCCGATCCGCGAAGGAGCCGTTCTTCCTGAACCTGGAATACAGCGCACCGCACTGGCCGTGGCAGCAGCGCGGCGATGCGCCGTATCCGGACGACAAGGATCCTTCCACCTATGGCGGCTCTCCTGAAATCTATGCCGGGATGATGAAGGCTCTCGATGAAGGCGTCGCGCGCGTTCTCGCGGTCCTTGCCGAGCTTGGATACGCCGACAATACAATCGTTATCTTTACTTCCGATAACGGCGGCGAAATATTTTCCGACATGGGCGGGCTCGAGGGTATGAAGCTGCAGTTATGGGAAGGAGGAATCCGGGTACCGGCGTTTGTGCGCTGGCCGGGAAAGATACCGGCGGGGCGAACGACCGAGCAGGTGGCGTCAACCCTCGACTGGACAGCAACGATGCTGGCGGCCGCAGGCATTGAACTTGGGACCGAACTCGATGGAATGAATCTTCTCCCTCAACTTCTCGGTAGCAGCGAACCTGCAGAGCGGACCATTTTTTGGCGAAGCACACGCTGGGGTCTGCAGCATGCCGTACGGCAAGGCAACTGGAAGTATCTGCGCATCGAAAAAGCTCAAGCGCGCGCCAAACGGCGCGACACGGGCGAATTCCTCTTCGACCTTAGCCGCGATCCGAGTGAAGAGCAGAACCTGGCCGGCGCACAGCCCGAAATCCTCGATCGGCTCAGACGGCTTTATGCCGAGTGGGAGTCCGGTGTTCTGCCTCCCATCGAAAAGACAATTGGCAATTGACCATCGGGGAAGCAACGACGCGATGGCCGTGACCAATCGGAGGAGTTCCGCTTGTCAAATCTGGATGGAACGGACTACGTAAGTCAACCTGGAGCTTCGATAATGCGGCGGCCAAGCGATGCATTGTGCGACCGGTCCAGGCGATCAGCCGGAATACATGGGCCGCTGACTGCGTAACCGCAGCCAACCGCGCACGATGCGGTAGATCAGCCACAGAGTAAGCGCGCCGAGAATCGCGACCCCGATAAAAACGATCAGCGATAACACACCGATGATTCCCCAGAGCAAAGCCCACCAGAAGGTGTGGATCTGCCAGCGGTAGTGTGAATAGACCCATGTGCCGCGTGCGTCCGATCGTTTGACATAGTTGAGAATGACTGCGGCCAGGGAAGGTATGCTTGCAACAAAGCTGCCGATCACCGTCGCTGCGCCGACGATACCTGTCAGGATTGCGAAGGCATGCAACGCATAAACAATGTGGGCGACGGTGACGACAGACGGCGCCGGCATAGACGTGTTCTGCGATTCGATAGTCGACATGCGAGCATTCTACTCATTTCCTTGCGCTCCTGCCTGGTCGGTTGCTGCGCGGAATGTTCGGACGGAGATTCAGGGACCGTTTCACCCCGGCGCCTGAACAGATCGCTTCATGGCGACCTGTCAAAGAGTCGCCGGCGAATTCTGGGCGAGATTAGCCTTCATCTCTTCCTGGAACTTTTGCGTACATGAAGGGCATGCCTGCTGGCTTCCGACCCGGAAATACGTCTGGAGGTGGTCTTCATAGAAGGCACAGCATTCTTTTGCGGACTCGATCGCTTTCAGGCTTTCGAGAATGTAGTTTCCGAACCGGACGGGGCTCTGATCCAAACGCAGTCGAATGTCGCCACCCATCGAGACTCGCCGGAGTTCGTCTCGATCGAGCCGCAACCAGTGCTCCGGTTGGAATGGCACCAGCCGCGTGTTCGGCTTGCCCTGAGGGAATAGCCACACGTCAGGAAGCTCTTTTGCGACTCCCCAGAGCAATACCTGGTAGGTAAAGACGAAGACCCCGACACGACAGTCGCGAAGCGGTTGGTCGAGTTCAATCGGAGAGCCCGACCCTTTCTGCCCCAGCGACCATCCGACGCCGCCGCTTTGATCGCGAACGTCAGTGACTCGAACACGCACGCAACAATTCCAACTCAGCGAAGAACCAGAACGCAAGCCCCACACTAAAATTGCTCTCTGTGACCAATTTCCGAATTTCTGTCTGGAGGAATCAAAGCTTAACGACGTTCAGGCCTGATGCTTTTGCGGCTGCGCACTGCCTGGCGTCGGCTGACACGAAGACATCGGCATGCCAGGCGAGAGCGCACGCGATCTGGATAGCGTCCGCGGAGCGAAGGGCGTTCTTTTCCAAAAGCTCGACGCAACTCACAGTAACTTCATCCGTGATCTGAATCACCGTGGCATCCGCGAGATCCGCCTCCAACGCGCTTCTGGCGGTCATGTATTGGGTTGGCGATAAAGTGCGCTCGCGTCGGCGCCTGCAAAGTGCCGAGACAATTTCCGGCAAGCAGAGCACGGATACCGTCAAACTGGTGGCACGTTGCAACAGTTGATCGAGCTCTTCGCTTTTTTCATCAGCGACATAGCGCTTCGCAAGCGCCGATGAGTCCGCGAATAGATTCAACGGCGGTCCTCAAGAATAGCTTTTGATAATGAAGGCGCTTTCGTTGCCAGCTTCAATCCAGGCTTTCGCCACGCCGGCTCCGCGCGCGACCCTGGAGGTACCAGTCGCGCGATGACCTTGCCGTGCCGCTGAATGTTTACCTCGGCGCCGTTCTCAACAAGATCAAGATAAGTTGAAGCGTTTTTTCTGAAATCCGTAAAAGAGACGATTCTCATTTGGTGAGTGTACAGCTATGTACAGATGTGCACAAGTCGATTTCAGCTGTCATTAGCGCGCGAGTCAGCCGCTTTAGACCTGCGCTAGAGCTTCAGGCGGGGAGGCTGGCATGGAGTGGATTCCGACGGCGGAAATGCAGCGCGCCATGAGAGTGCAGTATGTGATGTTGCAAGCTACGGCGCAAAAGAGCTACCGGAGCGGGTAGCGGGGTTCCCTGGGTCACTCTGCCGGTAGCTGTCGCGATCGCTGGCGGAGTGTTGCTGATGCTCAGGCGCATCGGTCTAGCAGCCGCGACAGCTTTCGGCATTGTCACTGGTCTGCTCGACATATCTCCTATCACGTTCGAACGGCCACCGGGTATGCCGGCGCGGGCTATCTGGCGTTGGCTCTTATTTTCGCGCTCGCTCTCTATGGCTTCCGAACGGCTCTGGGCAGCCGTCCGCTGTTTGATCTGTCTCGACTCGAGAAGTAGAACTTGATTATTCGCCGATATCCGCTAAGGTTGTGACTGCCACTGCCGAATCGCATCGCTCGGGAAGAACAGCATGATAATGTTGAGCAGCAGGTTGTCACGAACCGCAATCAGTAATAGCACTTCAATCGCAACGGTGAGCAGGAGCGTTTTGGTAACTCCAAGCCAGCGCGCGACAACTGCGCCGACGGCGCACGCGATCAGATCGCCGAGAGTGTTCACGATAGTGTCCCCCGTGTAGCCCAGCGAAATGGTTTGCGCCCGATAACGCTCGATCACATAACTCGAGTTCTCGATGACTTCCCACAGCGCCTCCAATGCAAGGGCCAGAGCGATTTTCCAGGAACTGGTCAGTCGGGGCCCAAGCAGGTACACGAACCCGAGAAACACGAATCCGTGAATAACGTGGGTAAATGTGTAAGGGTCAAACAAGTGTTGGGAATTGCCGGAGCTGTTGATGTCTCCGCACCAGAGCGCAACGTATCCGCACGAACAAATCCAAAGCCGTCCCTGCAGTCGCAGAGCCGCCGCCGCGAGGACGAGAGCCAGCGCCAACATCAGCCATGGAGCGGCTTTCTTCATTAAGAGTATGGAGACATCCTCAAGGTGGTGCCACAGGGGATGGAGCGCGTGCCCGTCATAGTCGCCGAAACTACAGATGCAACTCGCGGTTGTCAAGGCAGCATCGCCCGGGATATAAGGCGGCGGGGATCATTGAATGAATGATGAAAGGCCATCACGACGGGCGTTCCTGCGCTTCCTTGCAGGCAGCCCGCTTCTTGGAGTCCAGTTGCCGGACGACTTTGTGATTTCGAATCCGGATCAGGCCATCAACGTCCTGGACTTTGAAGCCGCTGCAAGAAAGGCGTTGCCCCCGGCCCACTGGGGGTACCTCGCGACAGGTGTGGATGACGACGCGACGCTGCGGGCAAACCTGGAAGGGTTTTCGCACTATCAATTGCGGCCGCGACGCCTGGTCGATACCACAAAGATCGATATGAGCGTTGACTTGTTCGGCACCCGGTGGGAAACGCCCGTCGTGCTGGCGCCAAGCGGAACGCTCTTTCACCCGGAAGGGCCGCTGCCCGTTGCCCGAGCTGCTCAAAAACACAAGACGCTGCAAATTCTCGGCGGTTTTCAGGAACGAAACCAGGCCATCGAAAAAGTGATGGATGCTCGTGGCGGTCCGGTCTGGTACCAGCTCTATGCGTCGCAGGACTGGGCCACAACTGAACAGACGGTGAAACGTATTGAGCGAGCCGGTTGTCCCGTTCTCGTCTGGACTGTCGACATCCTGGGCGGCCGGAACCTGGAAACCGTACAGCGGTTTCGTCGACTCGATACACGACAGTGTATGAGCTGCCATGCAACGGATCCTCAGGTCCGCCCGGGCCAGGCTGGTCAGAATACGCTGACCTGGGAGACGCTGCGACGGTTGAAGAACACAACGTCGATGAAGGTTCTCGTGAAGGGAATAGAAACTTCGGAAGACGCGGAACTCTGCGTCCGCTACGGAGCGGACGGCGCGATTGTGTCGAACCACGGAGGCCGTGCGACAAATTCCGGCCGGGCCACAATCGACAGTCTGCCGGAAGTCGTTCGCGCCGTACGTGGCAGGATCCCGATCCTCGTGGATGGCGGGTTTCGCCGGGGCACGGATGTTTTCAAAGCCCTCGCGCTTGGCGCACGTGCCGTCTGTATCGGACGCCCCTACATGTGGGGCGTTGCCGCGTTCGGCCAGCCCGGTGTTGAGACGGTACTTGCCATTTTGCGCCGGGAGTTCAATCTTGTTATGGCGGAGTGCGGTAAGAGATCCATCGCCGAGGTTGACGGAAGCTCAATTCTGCGAGCACGCTAACGGCTGCGCACTCTTGACCTCGTTTGACTGCCTTAACCCGCCCGTCTATAGTCGTGACGCTCTAATAGGAGGACCACACTCATGGAAATGAGCAGGCGAGGCTTTCTTGGAACCACACTGGCCGGAGCTGCAGTGCCGGCACTGGGAGTTGCAGCACAAAACCCGCAGGCGTCGAATCCTGCGGACGGAGTAACGACCGAGAAGGACGTTCCGTTCGGCAAAGGCGGCGATCTCGAACTGAAACTCGATATCTACCGCCCGCCCAAAGGGAAGGAAAAGCGGATGGCCACGATCCACTTCCATGGGGGTGGCTTCACGGGAGGCAGTAAAGACACGCTCACCGAGAGGATCCGGCCTTACGCTGCGCTGGGGTATACCGCAATCGCCGCGCAGTACCGTCTGGCGGGTCAGGCAGGCTTCCCTGCGCTGATTCACGATGCGAAAGCGGCCATCCGATGGGTGCGCGCGAACGCCAGTAAGCTCGGCATCGAACCGAATCGCATTGCCGTCGCCGGCTATTCTGCGGGTGGATATCACGCGTTGTTTACGGCTGGAACCGGCGATCGGCCGGAATGGGAAGGGAACGGTGGCAATGCCGGAGTCAGCACAAAGGTTGCGGCGTGTCTCGCCTACTATCCTGCGACGAATGTTCCGGGAAACATGATGCCTGCCGGCGCGACGGATGAGGATCGGCGAAAGGCCAACGCTGTAACGTACATCGCGGCAGGATTTCCTCCGATTGCACTCTTCCACGGCTACAAAGACACAACGATTCCAATCGACAACAGTATCCGTCTCGCTCAGCAGTTTCGCGATGTGAACGTTCCGGTGGAATTCCACGGATTCGAAGGCGTTCCGCATGTGTTCGACAGCAATGCGGAGTTCGCCGTCCTCGCAGCTCAGCTGGCCGATCTCTTCCTGGATCGTCACGTTGTGAATCCACGCACCTACCCCCCGTTCCAGGCGGGCGGCGGTGGTGGTGGTGGTGCCCGAGGCGGAGGCGCCGGCGGGCGAGG
>DASTBJ010000781.1:0-2239 GCA_035712125.1 Terriglobia bacterium | reverse complement strand
GTTGCCGAAAACGGTGACTTTCCTGCCATCAGCCCCGATGGACTCAATGCGTTCGCGATCCGTTTCGGTCTGCATTCCCAGCAGCGAGAAGTCATCGAGGACGCGCTTGAGCCAGCGTCGCACCACGCGATAACGGGGGAGTGACCGGTCCGAAATTCTTCCATTCACCATCACAACGCGTATACCCCGCCTCCGGCACTCGCGAAGAAAGTTGGGCCAGATCTCGGTTTCGGCGATCACGACAAGGCTCGGATTAATGCGGTCCAGCGTGCGACGGATCGCGCCCGGAACGTCGAGCGGAAAGTAAAAGACGTGATCTGCAAGATCCTGCGTGCCCCGGGCAAGTTCCTGACCGGCCGGTGTTATGGTCGAAAGCACCAGCGGGCGATCGGCGTGAGCGGTCCGCAGTTTCTCGACGAGTTTTCGCACCGATTTCACTTCTCCGACCGAGACAGCGTGAACCCAGATGCTCCGCTGCAGCGGCGGGATCTTCAGAAAACCCAGGCGATCCTTCAACGTGGGGAGATATTTCCGAGACTTGAGCGCGTACCAGGGAAGAGTGAGCAGGAGTCCGGCATATAGTAGAAAGGTATAGACCAGATACATTCCCGCGTGAGTATACTGTCAATTTGCAGTCCGGTCAGTAATTCCCAACAGGAGCAGCGATGGCAATCAAGGTAGGCATTAATGGATTTGGTCGTATTGGCCGCAATATTTTTCGCGTCACGATAGATGATAATGATCTCGATGTCGTAGCGGTAAACGACATTACGGACCCCAAAACGCTTGCCTACCTGCTGAAGCACGATTCTGTACTCGGGAATCTGAAAGCCACCGTCAGCGCGACCGCAGATGGCATCAGCGTCAACGGTCAGGCCATCAAGGTCTTTAAGGAAAAGGATCCGGCGAAGATCGACTGGCCCTCCCTCGGTGTGGAGGTCGTGGTGGAGTCGACGGGTTTGTTCACGGATGCGGTGGACGCGAAAAAGCACCTGCGGGATTCGGTCAGGAAAGTCATCATTTCCGCTCCAGCGAAGAATGAAGACATCACCGTTTGTATGGGTGTCAATCACACCAGCTATGATCCGTCGAAACATCATGTGATTTCGAATGCGTCGTGCACGACAAACTGTCTCGCTCCTGTGGCCAAAGTTCTTCACGAAACCTTCGGGATTGAAAGCGGACTCATGACCACCGTGCATTCCTACACAAATGATCAGAAGCTGCTGGACCTGCCCCACTCGGACTTGCGCCGTGCTCGCGCCGCCGCGCTGTCGATGATTCCGACGTCAACCGGTGCGGCGAAGGCGATTGGGCTGGTTCTGCCCGCCTTGAAAGGGAAGCTCGATGGTATTGCGATTCGCGTTCCCACGCCTGATGTTTCGCTCGTGGATCTGACGGTCAACACGGCAAAGCCCGTGACAGAAGCCGCCGTCAACGAAGCGTTCAAGGCTGCTGCCGCCGGACCGATGAAAGGCATTCTGCAGTACTGTGACGAGCCGCTCGTCTCCGTCGATTTCCTGCACAATTCTCACTCGTCGATCGTGGATTCCCTGCTTACGAAGTGTCTGGGCGAGAGGATGGTCAAGGTTTTCTCCTGGTACGACAACGAGTGGGGATTCAGTTGCCGCATGCAGGATCTGATCAAGCACGTTTACAGATAGAACCCGGGACGAACTGCAGTGAGCAAGCTCTCCCTGAACGATATCGATGTGTCGCACCGCCGCGTCTTCATGCGGGTGGATTTCAACGTTCCGCTTCGAGATGGTGCGATCACCGACGATACCCGGATCGAGGCGGCGTTACCTTCGATACGTCACGTCCTGGATCGAACCGGCCGGCTCATCCTCGCGTCACATCTGGGCCGCCCAAAAGGAAAGCCCGAACCCAAGTACAGCCTTCGACCGGTGATTGCCCGTCTACAGGAATTGCTGGGGCGTGACGTACAGTTTTCCAACGACTGTATCGGTTCCGAAGCGGAATCAATGGCAAACAATCTGAAAGACGGGGAAGTGCTTCTTCTCGAAAATCTGCGGTTTCATGCGGAAGAGGAAAAGAATGACCCGGTGTTTGCGAAGCAGTTGGCGTCGCTTTGCGATATTTATGTCAACGATGCGTTTGGCGCCGCACATCGGGCGCACGCCTCCACGACGGGGATCACCGCATTTGTGCAGCCCGCGGTTTGCGGGTTCCTCATGCAGAAAGAACTCGACGCGCTGGGCCACGCGCTCACTAAAGC
>DASTBJ010000780.1:0-2578 GCA_035712125.1 Terriglobia bacterium | reverse complement strand
GCACCATCTGACACACTAGTCCGACTGCGTGACCTGAAAGGGGGGCCGAGGAATTGGCCCCCCTTTTTTTGGCGCGGAAGGGACCGCTGCGACGTCCTCCGTTGAACAGGCTGTGGCGCGCATCTACAGCGGTTTGACCGCCGTGCGCGGGCTCGAGAACCTCCTGGCCGATGCGCGGCTTCAAAACGAGGTCACCCGCGAGGCACTCCGAGAAAGGTGATCGCCGAGTGCTGGTGCGGAGCATGACGGAGCGAGGCCTGAGCCAGGGGCAGGAGGCTCCTCGCCGTGATCGGGATGTCGTCGCTCCGGTCTGACCGGCGCGGGTCGCAATGCAGAGCTAACGACGCGACCGTGGCGGGTTGGCCCAGCGTCATCTTCGTGCGCCGGGACGAATCTCCGCCAGGCGGACTCTAGGGCGAACTGCAACTGAAGACGCCGGAGGTCGGCTGCGTTAACAACCGGCCTCGGCCAAAGAAACAAAAGGGCGCGAGAGCCATACCGGCCTCGCGCCCTTCTTGTTGCGGTATCGAACCGAGTTCAGCGTCCAGCGAATCTGCGGCGTGCCGCACGCAAGCCCAGAAGCCCGAGGCCGAGCAAGGCTATCGTCGAGCCGCCATCGGGCACGTGGAAACTCTGCGTGAAAGCAGAGATGTGACCGTTGGGACCCACGCCGATATCCTTGAACACCCAGATGCTGGACTGCGCAGCGAAGAAGTCCTGGTCCTTCTGACCGTCACCAGTCGACATGTTGGCAAGCAGACTGCCGGGACATGACGCTGAGACGAATGCCGAAGTGCAGACGGCTTCTGTGATGAACGTTCCCCCGGCACCGAGGTTCTCCAAATCCACTCCGACAATGTTCGCGGCGCCACTGAGCGTCTCGACCTTGAAGGTGAACCAGATGTCTTCCACGCCGGCACCGAGTCCGAGCATCGGGTTCAGCGAGAAGAAGGCGGTGCCGCCGTCAACCCAGGACGCCACTGCAATGACATCGTCGGGACTGCCGGGGAATGCGGGAGTCACCGAGAAATTCGAGAACAGCAGTCCGTCGATGGTGCAGCCACCCTGGGAGTTGTAATCAAGAACGTTGACCGTGCCGCCGCAGATTGGCGCTGCAGCTGCCGTGGTCGGGAGAGCCCAAAACCCAAAGGCCATCACGACCGCGCTCAACGTCCGATTGAAAGTCCCTCTCAACAATCAATTACCCTCCGATCTACCCGAGTCCAGGAAATCGCCTCTGAGTTCCTTGCATCAGCGAACCCGGTGCCATCGACCTCGAGCATCGACCAGACCACCGGCAACTCCATGCCACACACCGTCTCAGACCTATGAACGTTGACAGCGACCATCTGCCAGCACGTGAAATGTGTAAGGTCTTCTTAACAGCGAAATCCGTGCAATATCGACCCTCGGCGTCTCAGGTACAAGGAAGTAGCCCAAAAGTGCCGTAGGACCGCATGCCAAGTCGGCCTGCGGGATGCCGTAAAGCGTTCCGACGCGGTTGACGCCTGTAAATATCAGAAAAACAAGGGATTTCGGCGCGCAGCGCGACTTGCCGGAGGTTGGCCCGTCGAACCTCATCCGTCCGAAAGCAAGATCGTCGCGCAACGTCGGATTCGCTTACGCCCGCTCCATCCGTGCCTGAATCAACTAAATGGCTTAGGAATAAAGGTTTACGACGAGACATTCGGATTTAATCGACCAGTGTTTGTCGGAAAGGCTTACGGATGCTGGCGAACTGCAGCGTCCATGACCTGGAGCTCGCTCGCGCATGGCCGTCATTCTTACCGTTAAATCCTGGAAAAACTGACAGTTATCAGCCTGTCTGGAGTTCGAAGCACCCAGACGGTCGTGAGCGGCATAGTAGCTGCTACTTCTTACAGGCAAGACAATGTTTCCGAGACGCGCGAATGGGACGGACCTGATGAAAAAGACTCTGATTACTCTCACCTGCGGACTGATGCTCGCGTTTGGCGCCTCCGATGCCTTTGCGCTGGCCATCGGCGATGCGAACTACATCGGCAAGGTTATCGACGGTATTCCCCCAGGCGAGAACGAGGACGAATACGTCAACTCGCTGCTTCAGGTGGCTACCAACACATTGGATCCCACTTGTAACCTGGCCACCACCGAGCAGTGTGACCGCACCGGCAGCTTCCTGAACGTCGCCGGGTTCGTCCAGGCCAATGGAGATACGGAAGTCAAGACCGACAGTCCGGCCAGCGGCTCGGTCGATGTGACGGGGTACCAGTACCTGCTCGCCAAGTACGGCGCGGGCGCGACCGGCGACCAGTTCTCGGCGGTGTGGTACGTCGGCAATCTGAGCGGCGTGCAGACGGTTCCATTCCAGGCGCTGTCTCACTACACGCTGTTCAACCCGGGCACCACGGTTCCTGATGGCGGTGCGACGCTCGGCCTGCTCGGTCTGGGCATGCTCGGCCTCGGCTATCTCCGTCGTCGCAACCAGAAGTAAGTCGTCAGCAAGATCTGACGTTCTCAAGAGGAAGGGCTGAGCAATCAGCCCTTTTTCTTTGTACGGGCGCTCCGTTCGCCCAAACCCCATATCTACCATTCGCTC
>DASTBJ010000779.1:0-15094 GCA_035712125.1 Terriglobia bacterium | reverse complement strand
AAGGTGTACGGCGTGAACACAGTGCTTGCGCCCGCGCGCTTCAGCTTTTCTTCCGCCTGTTCGTCTGTCGCACGGGCGGCAATGATGAGGTTGGGATTGAGCACACGGGCGGACAGCGCCACATAGACGTTTTCCGCATCGCTGGCAATAGCGGCAACGAGACCCTTCGCATGGGCGACACGGGCGCGCTGCAACGTCTCATCCTTGGTCGCATCGGCGACCAGCGTCGGAATGCCGTCCTGGATGCCCCACTGCGCGCGGCCGACATCGCTGTCGATCAGGAGGACGGCCGCACCGCTCCGGCGCAGCTCGCGGATCACGCTGCGACCCACACGGCCGGCTCCGCAGACGATATAGTGGCCGTTCAGTTTTTCGATCATTTGTTGTCTCCGCTTGCGTCCGAATCTGTCGGCAAGCTCAATCTTGATGATGACGTCGACAAGAACGCCAATCGAAATGAATACGGTCATGACGCCAAGCATCATGAGCGCTGACGCCACGATTCGGCCCGAAGGCGACAATGGATGCACCTCCCCGTAGCCGACAGTCGTGAGGGTCATCAATGTCATGTAGAAGCCGTCGAAGAGCGTCCATCCTTCGACAAAATGAAAGCTGAGCGTCCCGAAGACAAGCAGTCCGACCATCAAGGCGAGAATCTTCAGAAACCGGCGCTCAGGAGTTTGCATGCGGCGTGGATTTAAACGTAAACGCTATTGCCCGCCTGCGGCTCGCAGAATCGCAGCAGCAGCGGGGTAATCCTTCCGGGCATTTGCGAAAAAGATTCCCTGCGCCATCGTGAGGGGAGTCCATCCGAGCTCGGTCTTTGCATTGACATCGGCGCCGCGCTCAATCAGAAACTTCACGATGCCCGGCTGGCCGGAAACGACGGCGGCGTGGAGGGCTGTGCTACCGGTCCAGCGGGGATCGCCAAGAACCTTGTCGATCAGTTCGTTCATATTGAGCGGATAGTAAAGGAGCAGGTACTGTGGATCGCCTTCCATCTTGTAGTCGCCGAAGTCGGCATGTGCATTGATATCATTGCCGAGCTCAAGGGCCAGCTTGACGGCTTCGATACGCTCGGCTTCGCTGACTCCGGTGAACGGACCGGGCGCTTCGCCTTCCCAGTAGTCAAGGCCTGAAGCCGCGATTAGCGGAGTAACCCCGAGAACATTCGGCATTTTGGGGTCGGCTCCGTGCGCGGCGAGGAGTCTCATGTACGGCGCGTCGCCGTTGTGGGCCGCGACATAGAACGGAGTGGCGCCGATGTAGGTCAGATAATGCCGGCCCAGCTGGATCAGCGGCGGGTTCTTCATGGTGCCGCCTTCTTTATCGAACTTCTTGTCCTGCCACTGGATGCGCGCGTTGGGATTCGCCCCTTTCTTCAGGAGCTTCTCGGCCAGTTCGAGTGCGGTGACATTGCCTTTTGGAATCGGAGGCCCATGCGGCGTATTACCCACGCCCGCGGCGCCGTCCGCTCCGGGCTCACGCAGCCAGGCCAAAGTGTGAAGTGCGGAGCCGCGAGGATCCGACGCGTTGGGATCGGCGCCGTAATCCAGCAGGACAGAAGCCAGCTCAAAGTACGCGTTCACGACCGCCATGTTCAGGGCGCTGGTGCCGTCCGTTGCGACGTCGTTGACGTTGGCGCCGCGGTCGAGCAAGACCCTGGCCGTCTCGAGGTGTCCGCCACGAACGGCAAAAAGAAATGGCGTGAAGCCGGCTTTCGATTTCTCCTTGATGTCCGCGCCCGCGGAAACCAACAACGCGACGGCCGCCGTATTGCCCTCGGATGCAGCCCACATCAGCGCCGTTTGGCCCCGCAGTGGATCCTTCCGCTGAAGATCAGCGCCTCGATCCAGCAACACCTTGACTGCATCGGGCTTTCCCGTCAGAGACGCGATCATCAACGCGGTTTCGCCATCCTGAATGGTGCTGTTCACGTCCACGCCGGCTTTGAGCAGCCGTTCGATAATGGCGGCATTGCCGTTCATCGCGGCGAAGTACATGGGCGTGATTTTGTAGCGTGTGGACGCTTTCGGATTTGCGCCCGCCGCCAGGAGAACGTTCACAAGTTCGAGGGCGTCGCGCTGTGCGGCCCAGTGCAGCGCCGTCGAGCCATCCACGTCTGTGGCATTGACGTCAACCTTAGCGGTCAGAAGGGACTTCACGGTCTGGACTTCTGACTTTTTCACCGCGTCAATGAGACGCAGGTCGCCGGCGGCGGCGAACGTAAGGGTTGCTGAAATGAACAGAGCCGCGAACCCGGTCAGGTTGACGTTTTTCATGGGCTCCTCGCTAGGGCGAATAGTATATTCGCGCTGAGCCTTTCGCCAATCGAAATGAAACTAGTCGTCACAGCCTTTGCCGCCCTTGCCGTCGCAGGTCTGACCGTGTCGGCGCAATCGCAGAGGCCTGCGCCTGCGGCAGCCGTTATCCAGCAGTACTGCACGACGTGCCACAACGATCGACTGAAGGCCGCGGGGCTGGTTCTGGATCCGGCCGAGGTCTCGCGCGCCGGCGCCCGGCCCGAGGTCTGGGAAAAGGTCGTCCGGAAACTCCGGTCGTTCTCGATGCCGCCGTTGGCGTCGCCCCGACCCGACAAGGCGACATACGACGCGACGGCGACATTCCTGGAGACTGAACTCGATCGGGCGGCCGCGGCCAGGCCCAATCCCGGCACGCTGCCCCTGTTTCACCGTTTAACCCGAACCGAGTACCAGAACGCTATCCGCGACCTGCTGGCTATTGGCGCCCTGCCGAAAGAGATGGACTATTCCCTGCTGCTTCCGGCCGACAACATCAGCAGCGGCTTCGACAACATCGCCGACCTGCTTTTCGTTTCGCCGAGCATCATGGAACGGTACCTGGACGCAGCGCGAAAGGTCAGCCGGCTGGCCGTGGGCGATCCGGAAATGCCGCTGATGGTGAATATCCACAAACTGCATCCCGAGCAGTTGCAGGATGCGCGTGTGGAAGAACTTCCCTTTGGCACGCGGGGCGGACTCGCCATACGCAGCTACTTTCCAGTCGATGGCGAGTACGAGGTGGCCCTCGATGTCGCCGGCACCGCCCGCGACCCGAATGAAATCGAAATCAGTGTGGACGGCGAGCGCATGCAGTTGATCCCGCTTGGCGGCCTGGCACCCGCCGGAGGACGGGGAGGCCGCGGACGTGGCGGCGCACGCCCGCTGGAGTTCCGCATTCCCATAAAGGCCGGGGAGCGTCTTGTCGGCGTTACCTTTATCGAAACAAGTCACGCGGCGGGAGAGGAAACTCTCCGGCCACGACTGAGGAGTCGCGGCTCACAGCCGGCGCTCGCGAGCGTGACGATCAGCGGGCCGTATGAGGTCAAGGGTTCCGGAGACACACCCAGCCGCCGCCGGCTTTTCGTGTGCCGCCCGCAAACCGGAGCGAGTGCCGGGAGCGCGGCAGAGAACACCTGCGCGCGGCAAATTCTGCAGACCCTGACACGTCGTGCCTATCGGCGTCCTTCAACAGCAGAGGACGTGGATCGATTGATGCCGTTCTTCACGGCCGGACGCGCGGAGGGCGGCTTTGACGTGGGTGTGGAACGCGCGCTCGAACGTGTGTTGGTCAGCCCGCACTTTCTTTTCCGGATCGAGAGCCAGCCAAACAACGTTGCCGCGGGCACAGCCTATCGGATCACGGACCTCGAGCTCGCCTCCCGGTTGTCGTTTTTTCTCTGGAGCAGTATCCCCGACGACGAACTCCTGGACGTTGCCATCGCCGGCCGGCTAAGGAATCCGGCAACGCTGGAACAGCAGGTCAAACGCATGCTGGCCGATCCTCGTTCGGAGTCGATGGTGACGAATTTTGCGGCCCAGTGGCTCTACATCCGCGATATCGATTCGAAGATCCCGGACCAGCTGCTCTTCCCCGACTTCGACGAAACATTACGCCTCGCGTTTCGCCGCGAAACCGAGCTGTTTATCGACAGCATTCTGCGCGACAACCGAAGCGTCGTGGACCTTTTAACGGCGAACTACACATTTCTGAACGAGCGGTTGGCCAAACACTACGGCATCCCGAATATTCAGGGCAGCCACTTCCGCCGAGTCACGTTCCCACCCGACAGTCCCCGCGGTGGACTTCTTGGCCAGGGAAGCATTCTGGCCGTGACCTCTTATGCGACACGCACGTCACCGGTCCTGCGTGGGAAATGGGTTCTCGAGAACTTGCTGGCCGCGCCGCCTCCTCCGCCACCGCCCGACGTGCCCGCATTGAAAACAGAGGGCGAAGAGCCCGGCAAAGCGCTGACCATGCGCGAAGCCATGGTCCAACATCGTGCTAATCCCGCGTGTGCCGGCTGTCATGCGCGCATGGATCCCATCGGATTCTCGATGGAAAACTTTGACGCCCTCGGAAAATGGCGTGACCGCGACGCCGGCAGTACGATTGATGCTTCGGGCACACTGCCGGAGGGCACGCGCTTCGACGGAGTCCCCGGACTGCGCAAGTTACTGGTCGAACACTCGACGGAGTACGTTGCGACGGTCACGGAAAAGCTCCTGATGTATGCTGTCGGGAGGAATCTGCAATACTATGACGTTCCTGCGGTCCGAGAAATCGTCCGAGGCGCCGCGCGCGATAATCACACGCTGTCGGCTCTGGTCGTGGGCATCGTCAACAGCGCGCCGTTCCAGATGAGAGAAGCGCAAAAGTAAGGAGTCGCCATGTTCATTTCGAAAAAGGCCCTGGCACGAAGAACATTCCTTAAAGGCGCCGGTACAACACTCGCACTCCCCTTGCTGGATGCGATGGTCCCCGCGCTCAACGCGCAATCTCTGAAGGCAACCCCGAGACTTGGTTTCATCTACATCGCCAATGGCGTGATTCATGACCAGTGGACACCGAAAGCTACCGGCGCCGCGTGGGAGTTAACGCCGACGCTCAAGCCGCTTGAAGCGATAAAGGATCAGCTGAATATCTATAGCGGCCTGGCGCACCTGCAAGCCGACACGTTTGGCGACGGAACGGGGGATCATCCTCGATCCTCAGCCGCATGGCTGACGGGCGTGCATGCCTACGACCGCACGCAACCCGGCGTCGAAGTGAGGCTCACCACGACGGCCGATCAGTATGCCGCGCGCGTCATCGGCAGGACGACACAGCTTCCGTCCCTCGAGCTGACGGTGGATTTTCCGACCCAGGGTTCCTGCGATTCCGGCGACTGCTTCTACGTCAACACGATCTCGTGGCGCAACGAAACGACGCCAAACCCTGCGGAGACGCATCCTCGAATCGTCTTCGAACGACTGTTCGGTGACGGAGGAAGTCCGGCGCAGCGGATGGCGCGTGTGAAAAGCACCGGAAGCATCCTCGATTCGATTCTTGACGAAGTGAACTCTCTCGGGAAATCGCTAGGACGCGGCGACCGCACAAAGCTCAACGAATACACCGACGCCGTGAGGGAGATCGAGCAACGGATCCAGAACACGGAGGCCAGGGGCGCGCACAGTGTCGATTTGATAGACCGGCCTGTCGATGTGCCCGAGTCTTTCGACGAGTACACGAAAATGATGCTGGACCTCGTGGCGCTCGCCTATCAGGCGGACGTCACACGCGTGTTCACCATGATTTTCGCGCGCGAGCTGAGTTCCCGGACGTTTGCCCATATTGGCGTGCCGGACCAGCATCACCCGGTATCGCATCATCGAAACGACCCCGACCTGATCGTGAAAAAGGCGAAGATCGACAACTATCATGTGACGTTGCTGAACCACTTCCTGATGAAGCTGAAGGCAACGCCCGACGGTGATGGCACGCTGCTCGATCACAGCCTGACGCTGTTTGGCGGCGGAATGGGAGACGGAAACCTGCACCGGCATTTCGACCTCCCTTGCCTTTCCGCAGGCAAACTCGGCGGGACGTTCAAGCCCGGCCATCATTACGCCTACAAAGACAACATGCCCATGACGAACCTGCTGCTGACGATCCTCGACCGGGCAGGTGCGCCGATCGAGAAGCTGGGGGACAGCACGGGCCCGTTGACGTTGTAAATTATGACAACAACAGATTTGAGGTATCCGATCGGCGAATATGCCGGCGAGCGGATGAGCGCCGCAAATCGCAGCAGAATCCTTCTCGAGATCTCAGAACTTCCCGGAAGGCTGCGTGACGCAATAGAGGGACTCGGTGACCGTCAACTGGACACGGTCTATCGTCCGGGGGGCTGGACGGTGCGTCAGGTCGTCCACCACGTCGCCGACAGTCATTTGAATTCGTATTTGCGGACGCGGTTCGCGCTGACATTAAACGAACCGACGATCATGGCGTATGACGAAAATCTCTGGGCTGCGCTCAAAGACGCGCAATCGGGGCCGGTCGATCCCTCGCTGCTGATCCTGGAGGGAATCCACGCGCGGTGGTGCGAGCTTCTGGAATCGCTCAGCGAAGCGGAGTGGGCGAAACGGTTTGTGCACCCGGAACGAGGGATTGTCGTTTTGAACGAAAACATCCCGTTGTACGCCTGGCACGGCCGGCACCACACCGCGCATATTACCGAGCTGCGAAAACGAATGGGTTGGTAGTTTTGAACTCCCCTCCTCAGCCCGAGGAGGGGAAAGGCGAGGCGCAGCCTCGGCTGCGCTCCCCCCGATTCCTCCAAGAAATGGAGTTTGTTCATGACCGCATCTTATGATCGAAACGGATGGGTATGCCCCCCACGACCACATCTTTGCGATTCATGGTAGCGATCTATTCGGTCACGATCTTTGTAAGTGCCGGTTTGCTGTTTTCCGTGCAGCCGATGATCGGCAAAATGCTCCTTCCGAGGCTTGGTGGCACACCTGCTGTTTGGAACACATGTCTGGTTTTCTTCCAGGCGTTGTTGCTGCTCGGCTATTACTACGCGCACGAATCCACGCGAAGACTGGGAATCAAGACCCAGGCCGCTGTTCATCTGGGCCTATTACTTTTGCCCCTGTTCTGGATGCCAATCGCGCTCAGGACCGCGGACAATCTGAACGAATCGAGCCCCTCGTTGTTGCTCGTTGCAATGTTACTGCCGACGGTCGGAGCCCCTTTTCTAGCGGTCGCGACGAGTGCCCCATTGATGCAGAAATGGTTTGCGGGAACCGGACATCCCGCAGCGAACGATCCGTACTTTCTATATGCCGCCAGCAACGCCGGGAGCTTGATTGCTCTGCTGGGCTACCCTCTTGTTCTTGAGCCTACTCTCACACTGGCCGAACAGAGTAGCTTGTGGCGTGCCGGCTATCTTCTTTTGGTTGGGCTGATCGCCTTTTGTGCGCTGGTGCTCTGGAGATCACGTCCGACTGTCGAGGTGGCGGGTACGGCAGGCCAGACCACGGATGAGCGGGTGACTCTCGCAAGACGGTTGCGCTGGATGGCCTGCGCATTCATACCGTCAAGCCTGATGCTTGGCGTAACGACATACGTCACCACTGACATTGCGGCGTTCCCTCTTCTCTGGGTAATCCCGCTCAGTCTGTATCTCTTGACGTTCATTCTGGCCTTTGCCAGGCGTCAGTTTCTGCCGCGAACGCTGGTTGGACGAGCCTTCGCTCTGCTTGCCATTCCGGCCGTCATCGCACTGATTGTTGAAGCGAACTACCCCCACTACGTTCTCATACCTGAACATCTGCTGCTCTTCTTCGGGGCCTCTCTGCTTTGTCACGGAGCACTTGCCAACGATCGGCCCGGCACCAAACATCTAACGGAGTATTACCTTTGCATGTCTCTTGGAGGAGTGTTGGGCGGCGCGTTCAACACCTTCCTGGCACCACTGCTGTTCCCGCGCATTCTGGAATACCCACTCATGATCGTGCTCGCATGCCTCTTTCGGCCAGCCATCGATCCTGTCAGGAACGATGCGCGCGCGCGACGACTCGATGTGTTGCTGCCCATAGGACTGACATTGCTGACCGCTGCCCTGGCATTCCTGTCCGTTTCTTTGGGATTTAACTCAAGTCAGGCAGCCGTCCTTTTGACTTTTGCTCTGCCGGCCGTGCTTGTGCTGAGTTCTGCAGATCGGCCACTGCGATACGCACTGGGTTTGGGTGCGCTGCTCGCAGGAAGTATCGGGTATGTCGGTCCCCTGGGCAAAAGCATTGACACCGAACGAAACTTCTTCGGAGTAGTCCGCGTCACGGACGATTCGGCTGGAGCTTATCGGTTGATGGTTCACGGCAATACCGTGCATGGCAGTGAAAGCCTGGATCCTGCACGTCGCGGGTTGCCGATGGCTTACTATCATCACGACGGGCCGGCTGGAGATATTTTTCGGGCGTTTCAGGATATGCCGTCGAAGCGGTGCGTCGGCGTCATCGGCCTCGGAGCGGGATCTCTCGCCAGCTATGCGAAGCCAGACCAGTCCTGGACGTTCTATGAGATTAACCCCGCTGTTGTACGCTTTGCCGAGACCCCGGAATACTTCACGTTTCTTTCCCGGTCCGCAGCGCACCAGATGAAAGTTGCACCGGGCGATGCAAGGATCTCTCTGGGCAATGAAAAACCGAATGCTTATGGATTACTTGTTCTCGATGCGTTCAGTTCCGACGCGATCCCTGTGCATCTCGTCACGCTGCAGGCATTAGAACTGTACGTCAGCAAACTCGATTCCGGTGGCATGCTCGCTTTCCACATCACGAATCGTTATCTCGATCTCGAGCCTGTATTCGGCAAGCTCGCCTCAGAACTCGGCCTCATCGCGCGTACACGTAATGAACTCGAATCGACCGAGGATCTTCGCGCAACGGGCCGCGAACCGTCGCAATGGCTGGTGATGGCGCGGTCCGAAGCGGAACTGGGCGCCATCCGAAACGATCCTGCGTGGCGTGATGTGAAAGTCACTCGGGGAATGCCGGTCTGGACGGATGACTTCTCGAATCTGACGGGCGTTCTGCGCTGGTAGCCCCCTGGAAGCTACTCCATCACCCTCGCCTCAAACCCCGTAAGCGCTTCATCCTCTACCTCATAAGTAACCTCGATCGGCTGGCAACACACCTCACAATCCTCGACGTACGTCTGCTGCGGCACCGACATATCCAGCACCATTGAGATCGTTTGCCAGCAATACGGGCAGGTAAAAAAGTGCTCCATTCCCCATACACTTTATAACCTCCGACTCTACATTGCGTGAACCCCGTCGGGGATACTAGACTTCCGGGTGCAACCCACTTCGTGGAGGCTCTGGTTTTATGGATATTAGAAGGCTGGCCCTGGGCCTTTTGACGAGCATGCTGCTGTCGGGCGGAGCTTCAATTTCCCTGGCCGGGCCCGGAGACGCGCCGCTGGCCGACGCCGTCATGCGCTCCGACCGAGACGCCACCCGAACGCTTTTGCAACAAAAGGCCGACGTCAATGCCGCTCAGGTGGACGGCATGACCGCGCTCCATTGGGCTGCCCGCCAGAACGACCTCGACACGGCGCAGAGCCTCTTGAAAGCCGGAGCAAAAGTCACATCTGCAACACGCTATGGAGTGACGCCGCTGTTCCTTGCTGCTACCAACGGAAACACCCCCATGGTGGAATTATTCCTGAAGGCCGGTGCCGATCCGAACTCGGCAAATCCTGGCGGCGAAACGACGCTAATGACCGCTACGCGGACAGGCAACATCGATACCGTAAAGCTGCTGATCGAACGGGGCGCAAACGTTAACGCGAAAGAGACCGTCCGCGGGCAAACCGCGCTGATGTGGACTGTCCTCGAAAACCACCCTCACGTTGCCAGGCTGCTGATTGAAAAAGGCGCGGATCTCAATGCGCAAACCGCCGTCGTGATTCCCGATGGAACCACAGGAGAACCGGGCGGCGCGACGTCCGGCAACATCGGCGCGAACGGTCCGGGGTTTTACCGCGCCCGCGCGGTTCCCACGCCCTCCGGCGCGATGAGCCCGCTGCTTTTCGCAGCGCGAGAAGGCAATCAGGAGATGACGCGACTCCTTCTCGATGCCAAAGCCGATATCAATCTCACGTCGGCAAACGGCTCGACGCCACTGGTTGTCGCCATTACGAATAATCACATCACTCTGGCAATGAGCCTGTTGGCACGGGGCGCGGACCCGAATCTCGCCGACCATTTCTGGAAGCGAACGCCGCTTTACGCCGCGATCGAGATGCGGAACATGGATTTCACACGCGAGTCTCCGCCACCCGCCGCGGATGCGACGGATCCCATGGATCTCATCAAGGCATTGCTGGCAAAGGGCGCCGACGCCAATGCCCGCGTCAATACGACACCTGTGCGCGGTTTCATGCAGGGCAGCGCGAACTGGGTAAATTTCGACGGGCAGACGGCATTTATCCGTGCTGCCCTCGCCGGCGATATCACGCTGATGCGCCTGTTGCTGCAGCACGGCGCGGATCCCAATATCAAGACAAACGAAGGCTCCACAGCCCTGATGGCCGCAGCCGGAGTGAACTTCGTCGTCAGTCAGACGTTCACGCGCTCCCACGACGAGTATTTGGAAGCCGCGAAGCTTTGCCTTGAAAAAGGCAATGACGTGAACGCGGTCAACAACCAGGGCATCACGGCCATGCACGGCGCCACCAATAGAGGATTCGACGACATGGTCAAACTCCTCGCTGCTGCAGGCTCGAAACTCGACGTGCCGGACAAGCAGGGCCGGACACCCATGACCTACGCAGAGGGCGTCTTCCTCGCGGTTCAGCCGCCCGTCAGCAAACCCAGCACCATTGCACTTCTGAATTCCCTGATGGGGAAGACGGCGCCGCAGGCTGCGCCTGGAAAGTAATTCATGAAACGATTCCTCACGATGTCCGGTATCGGGTTGCTGGCGGCGGGCGCCATGCTCATGCCGACGATTGGCCAGGAGCGCGCGTCGTCGCAGAAAGCGCTGCTGACGCAATATTGCGTCACCTGCCATAACGACACTGCAAAGACGGGCGGCCTGTCGCTGGAGAAACTGGATATTGATCGTCCCGAAACGGATGCCGAGACGTGGGAAAAAGTCGTCCGGAAACTCCGTGCCGGATTGATGCCTCCAACAGGGGCCCCGAGACCGGACCGCACGACCTACGAAACATTCCGTCACAATCTCCAGGATGCTCTCGATCGCGCCGCGAAGGCGAACCCGAACCCGGGAGCGACGCCGTTGCACCGCATGAATCGCGCAGAGTATGCGAACGCGATTCGCGATCTGCTGTCTATTGATGTGGATCCGGCGACGATTCTCCCGCCCGATGATTCGCTGGAAGGGCTGGACAACCTCGCCGATGTTCTGGGCACCTCGCCGGCACTCATTGAGCGATATATCGGCGCTGCAGCGAAAATCAGCCGTCTGGCGGTCGGCAATACGGATATCCAGCCGCTGTCGGTCACGTACAAAGTTCGGGGTGATGTCTCTCAGGATAAGCACATCGAAGGACTCCCTCTTGGCACGCGGGGCGGTGTAGTCATCAAACACAACTTCCCTGTAGATGGCGAATACCTCTTCAAGTTCTCGCTGCTAAGAGTGAACTTCGGTCCTCAGTACGGGCAGTCGGCAAAAAACGAACAGCTGGAAATGAGTGTTAACGGGGTGCGGGTGCTTCTCCTGGATCTGCGTTCGGCCCCGTATTACTACATCCGCGGAGGAGCGGCCGGCGGTCCGGCGGTTCCGCTCGAGATCCGGCTTCCCTTGAAAGCGGGACCGCAGACGATCCACGTCACGTTCATCAAGAGGACGGCGGCTGACGTCGATGACCTGTTGCAACCCTTCGATGCAACGACTGCGGACCTGCAGACCGGCGTTCAATATGGATACACGACGGTGCCGCACCTTTCAGGCGTCGAAATCCTCGGCCCGTACAACATTGCAGGGGCCGGCGATACGCCAAGCCGGCGAAAGGTTTTTGTATGTCGTCCGACTTCGTCACGCGACGAGCCTGCCTGTGCACGAAGAATCGTCTCGGCACTGGCGCGACGCGCCTATCGGCGACCCGTCACGGCCGATGATATTGCGCCGATTATGGCCTTCTACCAGAAAGGACGCGATGCCGGAACCTTCGAGTCGGGCATCGAAATGGCGCTTCGGAGGATTCTGGCGGACCCGCTGTTTGTATTCCGCTTCGAGCGGGATCCGGCGAGCGTGCCTGCCGGCGGCAAACACCGCGTCACGGATATCGAGCTGGCATCGCGCCTGTCTTACTTCCTGTGGAGCAGCATCCCCGACGAAGAACTGCTGACCGCGGCCGAGCAAAACAAGCTGAAAGATCCTGCGGTCCTGCAACAACAGGTTCGGCGAATGCTCAAGGATCCAAAATCGCAGGCATTGATCACCAACTTTGCGGGTCAATGGCTCTTCCTTCGCGAACTGCGCAACCGCCAACCGGACCTGCTGCTGTTCCCCGACTTCGACGACAACCTGCGGCAGTCGTTCCAGCGCGAAACGGAAATGCTGTTCGGAAGTATTGTTCGCGAAGATCGCAATGTGCTGGATCTGATGACCGCCGACTACACGTTTGTGAACGAACGTCTGGCCAAGCACTATGGAATACCGAACATTTACGGAACGGATTTTCGTCGGGTGAGCGTGCCCAGCCCAGCGCGCAAAGGGCTCCTTGGGCAGGGCAGTTTCCTGCTGGTGACATCGGCTCCAAACAGAACCTCGCCCGTCACGCGCGGATCGTGGATCCTCGAGAATCTCCTGGGGAGCCCGCCGCCGTTGCCGCCCCCGAACGTTCCGCCGTTGCCCGAGAATACGAGTGGCCAGGGCATCAAGAAGCTGACAACGTCCGTGCGGGAGCGCATGGAGTCGCACCGAACGAATCAACCCTGCAAGGGTTGTCACCAGATCATGGATCCGATCGGCCTGTCGCTCGAAAACTTTGACGGTATTGGCCGCTGGCGTACCGAAGACACGGGTGTCCGGATTGACACGGGCGGCCAGCTTACGGACGGCACCGTTATTGACGGTGTCGAGAGCCTGCGGACAGCGCTGCTGGGATATCAGGATGCGCTCGTCCAGACCATGGCGGAAAAACTGATGATGTATGGAATCGGCAGGGCGGCGCACCACTATGACATGCCTGCTGTGCGGTCGATCGTGCGCGACGCGGCCGGAAAAGACTATCGATTTTCAGCGCTGGTTACGGCGATCGTGAGCAGCGAACCTTTCCAGATGAGAGTGAAGAAGGCGGAGGCCCATTAAATGTTCATCACGAAAAAGCACCTTTCCCGGCGAACGTTCATTCGTGGCGCGGGAGTTACTCTGGCGTTGCCTTTCCTGGAGTCCATGGTGCCGGCACAGACACCGCTGAAGAGCACTGCGGCCGTACCAAAGACGCGTCTCGGGTGTTTCTACGTGCCCCACGGAGCCACCATGTACAAGTGGACTCCTGCGACGGAAGGGCGAAACTTCGAGATGTCGGAATCACTCACGCCCCTGGAGAAGTATCGAAACCAGCTTACCGTCTTCAGCAATCTCTGCCATAAGAGCGCCACGGGCGCGGACGCCGGCGCAGAGCATGCGCGATCGGCCGCGCTCTTCTTGAGTGGTGCGTCTCCGCAGAAGAACGCTGTACGAGTCGGGCAGACCGTCGATCAGATCGCTGCTGCCGCCATCGGTCAGGATACGCCGCTGCCGTCGATCGAACTGGCGATCGAAGATGTCAGTCTGAGCTGCGGCGCTGGATATGGCTGTGCCTACTTCAATACGATCGCCTGGCGCACTCCCACAGTCCCGCTGCCGATGGAAAACAGCCCCCAGGTGGTTTTCGAAAAACTCTTTGGCGATGGAGGCACCGCAGACCAGCGATTGCAGCGCAAGCGAGAAGACCGCAGCATTCTGGATTCAATCCGCCAGCAGACAGGCGACCTGATGCGTGACCTGCCCGCAACGGACCGCACGCGCCTGGACGGCTACATGGAGGATATTCGCGAGATTGAGCGGCGCATCAAAACCGCGGAAGCCCAGGCCGGCACGAATCAGAACGTGCCCGATGCTCCTGTCGGCACACCGGAAACGTTCGACGTGCACATCAAGCTGATGTACGACCTGCTGGCGATTGCGTACAAGAGCGAGATCACGCGCGTCGCAACATTGATGTACGCCAAGGATCTCAGCCCTGCGACCTTTCCGGAAAGCGGCAACCGTGGCGCGTTTCATGGCGCCTCTCACCATGCCAACGTGAAGGCGAACATGGACAACTTCGCGGTCATCAATAAGTATCACGTTGCGATGCTTGCGTACTTTATCGACAAGCTGGCGACGACAAACGACGGCGACGGCACATTGCTCGACCACTCGATGATTCTCTACGGCAGCAGCATGAGTAACGGAAACCAGCACGATCATGACCCCCTGCCGATCGTATTGCTGGGAGGCGCCGGCGGAAGCCTTGAAGGTAATCGCCATATCGTGACGCCAAAACAGACTCCGATGGCGAACCTGCTGCTCGGCATGCTCGACAAACTTGGCGTAAAGAAAGACACCTTCGGCGACAGCACGGGCGTTCTGACGCTTTAGGCGCGCCAGGGTGGTGCTGTCTCTCGCCCTCCTAAGGTAGGAGGGCAGCGGCATCGCGTTTTTTGCGATGCCGCTGTCCCCCTAACTTAGGGGGACAATTGACCCCGATTTTTTTGAAAATGATTTCCGTTTTCTTCGCGCGTGAGCGCGCGTGATTTCACGCACTGCGCTCTCTTCGTTTTGATGTATTCTCCGCCGGATGAAATTGGCGTTGTGCATCCTTTCTCTTCTGTTTCTTCTCCCGTCAACGTTGTTCGCACAAAACCAGCCCACGCCTTCACAACAGGCATCGACGAAGGGAATGAAGCTCGACACCGGCGAAGAAATTTTCAAAGCGGCCTGTATCGGCTGTCACGGTCCCGACGGTTCAGGGCAACCTGAAACCATTCTCGGTTTCGAACCACCGCCTGCATTTCCCGATTTCACGGATTGCAACGGCAGCACCCGCGAGAAAACGTTCGACTGGAGCGCCATCATCCATGAAGGCGGACCCGCACGCGGCTTTTCAGACATCATGCCCTCCTGGAAAGGCGCACTCACGACCGATCAGATCAACAAAGTGATGCAATTCCTCCGCAGCCGCTGTGAAGAACCTGGCTGGCCACTGGGAGAACTCAACCTTCCGCGGCCGCTGTTTACCGAAA
>DASTBJ010000778.1:0-2574 GCA_035712125.1 Terriglobia bacterium | reverse complement strand
GAGCAGCAGGCGCCAGACCTCGATACGCTGCTCGTAGCGGTTGGCGGAGGCGGGCTCATCGGCGGAATCGCTGCATGGTATGCCGGCCGAATCCGGCTGATCGGTGTAGAACCGGAAGCTGCGCCAACGCTGGAGAACGCGCTTCGCGCCGGACGTCCGGTAGACACGCGCGTCGGCGGGATTGCCGCGGATTCCCTCGGAGGCGGGCGCGTGGGCGAGTTGATGTTTCCTCTGGCCCAGGCGTACGTGGATCGCATCGTCCTGGTGTCCGATGAGGACATTCTCGATGCCCAGCGTCGGCTTTGGGACACGCTGCGAATCGTAGCGGAACCCGGCGGGTCGGCGGCTCTCGCGGCTCTGCTTTCGGCCAAGTATCGCGCCGAACGCGACGAACGCGTCGGTGTTCTTGTGTGCGGCGGCAATGCGGCTTCAGCGAACACTCCGGCGAGGGTTGGATGAAGAACGGAAATCCGAGGACTTGATGACTGACGTGCTCAAAGCGATTGCCAATCCGCGGCGGCTTGAGATTCTGAACTGGCTCAAATCTCCAACCGCGCACTTTCCTCCGCAGCGCGATGGCGATCTCTTGAAGGACGGCGTCTGCGGGCTGTTCATCGCCCAGAAACTGGGCGTCGGGCAGCCCACAGCGAGTGAGCACCTTCGAATCCTGACTCAGGCCGGTCTGATTCGGGGCAAACGAATCAAACAATGGACATTCTATAAACGCGATGAAAAGCGCATCGCCCAGGTAAAACAGGCGATCCGTTCGGCATTGTGAAACAAGGAGTCGACTTTGCAGCGGGAAACCATGATTCTGAAAGCAGGCTATCCGTCTTCCTCCACCGCAGGCGTCTTCGTGCCACCCCTGCAATTCTCTTCGACCTACACGACGCCGGGAGAACCGTCCTCGCATCTGCTCACCTACGGACGTTTCCACAATCCGACGTGGACAGTTTGGGAGGAAGCGCTCGGCGTGCTCGATGGCGGCCACTCCGTCAGTTTCGCTTCCGGAATGGCGGCTGTTACTGCTGTGTTCGGAGTACTGGTCCGGCCCGGCGACACCGTTGTCCTGCCGTCCGACTCGTATTACTCCACACGCGTGCTGGCTTCGAGCTGGCTGTCCACGATCGGAGTTCAGGTGCGATTAGCGCCGACTCGCGGCGACGCACAGGCAGAAATACTCGACGGGGCGCGGCTGTTGTGGATCGAGACGCCGAGCAATCCCCAACTGGACGTCTGCGACATTCGCAAGTTGGTGCAGGCCGCTCGAGATCACGGCGTATTGGTTGTCGTCGATAACACAACGGCAACGGCGTATCTCCAGCAGCCCTTGTCGCTGGGCGCCGACTACGTGGTCGCATCCGACACGAAAGCCCTCACGGGCCACAGCGATCTCGTGCTCGGCCACGTCTCCGTAGCGGATGAGCAGCGAGCGGGCGCTCTGCGCGCATGGCGTACACAACACGGCGCGATTCCGGGTCCGATGGAGACGTGGCTGGCACATCGATCGCTGGCGACGCTGCCGCTGCGCCTGACGCGTCAGTGCACATCCGCACTACACATCGCAAACCTCTTACGCTCGGACCCCAGCGTTACTGGTGTCTTCTATCCCGGGCTGCCTGATCATCCCGGCCATGCGGTGGCAGCAAGCCAGATGCGGGCTTTCGGTCCGCTCGTCAGCTTTGACCTTGGAACGAGCGCGCGAGCGAATGCGTTCCTGCAGGGCCTTCGCATCGTGCGCGAAGCAACCAGCTTCGGCGGCGTCCATTCAACTGCCGAACGGCGCGCACGGTGGGGAGCAGATGCGATCAGCGAAGGATTCATTCGATTCAGTACCGGCTGTGAGGCCATCGAAGATCTTATGGACGATGTGACTGAAGGTCTCAGAGCGGCAAACGGGGTTTCGGCGTGAATGACAACCCAAAGGACTTTCATGAAATCTCGGCAGAACTCTCCGCATCCGTCTGTCTTGAAGATTGCCGCTGCACAGGTGGCATCCATTCGCGGCGAGATCGATGCGAACATCCGCACGCATGCTGCCGCAATCGAAGCGGCAGCGTTGCACGAAGTCTCGGTGCTGGTGTTCCCGGAACTATCGCTGACAGGATATGAGCCAGACCTTGCGGCCGAACTCGCGATGTTACCCACGGATCGTCGTCTGGAACCTCTTCGTATGCTTGCTCTCCACCATCGCATGAAGGTCATCGTCGGTGCACCGCTACAGAATGGAGAGGCGAAGCCGGCGCTTGGTGCGATCGTGATCAACACGGACGGCTGCACGACGAGTTATCGGAAGATGCATCTCGGGACGCCCGAGCGAGCCAATTTCGCTTCGGGTGACAGACCGTTGGCTTTCACCGTTGCCGGACACACCGTGGGCCTCGCAATTTGCGCCGATTCCTCGCAGCCATCGCATCCAGGCGCGTATGCCGCTCTCGGCGCGGACATTTATGCGGTCGGCGTCTTCCTGAACGCGGACTGGTACGCCACAGATGTGCCCAGGCTGATGCGCTACGCCGCTGAGTTCCGAATGTTGACTCTCATGGCAAACCATGCCGACTCCGTCGGAACCTA
>DASTBJ010000777.1:0-3977 GCA_035712125.1 Terriglobia bacterium | reverse complement strand
GGGACCGCCGTGGATTCCCGCTTTAGTAAACAGTGGCGGCAATAAATGAGATCGCGGGGGACAAAGAAGGAGGCTTATATGAAGTACGCAAAACATCTGTTGACAGTGTGTGCAGCATTCACGGGATTGGTTCTTGTTACGAACACGTCCGTTGACGCGCAATCTCTGGCAATGAGAGTTCAGATTCCTTTTGAGTTTCATGCCGGCGAAAAAGTCCTTCCGGCGGGGACCTACACCATTCATCGCCGCGGAGATGCGATCGTTGTTTCCGATGGGCGAGGCAACGCATCCGCGGCTATAGCGAATGCGGTTCCAAACAAGAGCGCAAAGCTGAATGACATGGTCGTCTTCCATCGTTATGGAGACTTGAGGTTCCTGACGGAAGTCCGATGGCGCGGATACTCGACGGCCCGCGGTTTGACGGAGTCGAAGGCCGAAAGCAGGCTGGCGAAGGCCATAACCGTCGAATCGGAACAACTGGCCGGAATAACGCGCTAACGCTTTCCCCCGAGTCGGTCACCGACTCCCCTGATCGGTGACTGACTTTGAAAGGCGCCCGGCATTCCCCTGCCGGGCGCTCTTGCTTTTAGGCCCACCGCAGAAATCCAAGTCCGGCAGAAAAGATTGCTCGAACACCTCAGACAATGTCGATTTTGAGCCTTCCCATCCGATTTGGGGTTAGATAAGGAAAACGAGTCTCAGGAGGCTACGGAATGCGTTTCATGATGTTCATCAAACACACAGAAGACTACAGGATGGAAGACGTTCCAAAGTCGCTGTTTGCGGCAATGGGGGAGTTTGTCGGCGAATCGATGAAAAAGGGCTTGCTGGTGGATACCGGCGGTCTGCTGCCCACCGCTAAAGGGAAAAAGATCCGTCTGAGCGGTGGAAAGCTACAGAAAATCGACGGTCCGTTTGTCGAAACAAGAGAAGTCGTGGGCGGTTATGCGCTCGTGGAAGCGAAGTCTTATGACGAGGCGCTGGATCTCGCCACGAAATTCATGGATCTGCACCGGATTCACTGGCCTGCATTCGAGGGTGAATGCGAAATCCGCCCCCTCGAAGGAACCGACCCGAAGTGAAGGGGCAATGGAGGACTACCGTGGTCCGGTCGGCAGAAGAACGACCTCAATTCGGTTCAGTTGACGCACCGATCGGACGCCACGGACGTCTGTCGGAACGACCAACCGAAAGGATCCGTCACGGCCAGTAAGCGGTTGTCCATTGCTCTTATCGGCCACGAGAACCCGGGGATCCGTGACTGTCGGATCAGATTCACCCAGAGAGAACACCGTGCGATATCCGTCGGCGCCGGAAGCGACGATATGGCCGGCGCGATCCGATCCTGGTTCCAGGCCTGCCTTCGTCAGAATTTCGTGAAGCCACACTCCCTCGTAGGCGCCGACTTTCGTTCGGGGCATCTTCGCTAAGTCGTCGAGCGTCAAGGTCAGGGAACGAGGAACATCCCCGACTACTGAAATTGAGGCCTGGGATTGCGCCGACACGACCGCCGACAGCAATAGAGCAAGGATAAGGGTTCTCATAAAAGCGGGAATGAGATCGGGGTTCAACGTACCTGACCCCGAACCCGGCAGGACTAGCATGTTTCCAGCCTGCCTGCGAGTCAACCGAATAGTCGAGATATAATCCCTCCCCGTCCGACAACCAGGAGGAATCCGATGAAACGCATGGCTCTCATTGGGATTGTGCTAGGTGCCTTGCTCGCGGCCACTGACGGCTTCGCCCAGATTTCGTGCTCGCGTGAAGGGTTGCAGAAGGCGGTCGATCTCTACCTTGCGGCCCAGACCAACGGCGACACATCCGGTATGCCGCTGGCGCAGGGCCTGGGCTATATGGAAAACATTGCGCCGGCCAACATCAACAACGGGCTGATCAGGAAAGCGATGAAGATCGATTTTCACCGCAGCCTGCTCGATACAGCTAACTGTCAGACGTTCACCGAAGTGATCGTGACGGACCCGGCAAATCCCTATGTGCTGGGCACAAGGCTGCGCGTAAACCATGACAAAATTGCCGAAATCGAGATCCTCTGGACAACGACCGGCTACTGGTTGTTCAACGCCAACAATTACCTGAAATATTCATCGACTGAGGACTGGGGCACGATCCCGGTCGAAAAGCGAGACACGCGTGACACGTTGGTCTCCGCAGCCAACGCTTACCTTGACGCTTTTCTCGAACAGAAGAAGGATCTTGTTCCGTGGGGTTACCCCTGCAACCGCACAGAAGGCGGTATGCATACCGGAAACGGTTCGCCCACCGACAGCTGTGATGTCGGTGTGCCCAGTGGCGTGAACATCTCCAACCGCCGGTTCGTCGTGGACGCGACGATCGGCTCGGTCGTCGTGTTCTGCACGTTCGGTGCCGGCAATCCCAACGGCGGCAGTGGGGCGCCCGATACGCACTTGTTCCGCGTCGAGAACGGCAAGCTGCGCTATGTCCACACGCTGACACATCTCCTGCAGGCGAATTTTGGCGGCCGAGGAGGAGGAGGCGCACGAGGTGGTGGGGGTGCGGGCGGAGCCGGTGGGCAACGTGGAGCGCCGCAGCAGCAGTAGTCAAAGGTGAGGGTGGACTAGCCGGAATAAGAATTGAAATTTTGAGATTGGACGAATCCTGCATTTCAAATAATTTCAAATCCGAAATTGGAAACCGCAAATTGGACTGTCCACCGCAGTCGTGGCCAGGGGGCTCAAGCAGACGCTGCGCCTCCGCTTCCCTCCTCGCAGGAACGAGCAGTCCAATTTGCGGTTTCCAATTTCGGATTTGAAATGCAGGATTCGTCCAATCTCAAAATTTCAATTCCTATTTCGGCGCGGGGATCACCTTCAACTCCACCGTTTCCGTAGTGGATTCCTTCACCCGCACCGGTGTGCTCCGGCTCTCGTGTTCGGCAAGCACATCTCGGTCGTACCAGGAGTTTGCTTCAATCACTTCCCACGCGTAGAGGCGATATCCACCGGGAGCTAACCCGCGAAATATGAACCGGCCGTTCTGATCGGTCGACGCAGTCTTATACAGTTCGGGTCGGTCGCGGCCCTGGTCCGGGACCAGAACAACCTGAGTTCCGCGAACGGGCTGCGACAGCGTGTCCACGAGGTTGCCTTCGATTTGGCCGCCCTTGTTGCTGAAAATGACGGTCAGTGCACCGGAAGTCTCGTTAGTGATTTCCCATGGCCGGTTTAGCACGTCCTGACGATCGAAGAGAACTTCCTTTAAGTACATGTCCGTCGATGGCGGCGAGGCCTGCACACGATATTCGCCGGGAGAAACATTCGTCAGGGTCGTCGTTCCCTCCGCATTGAATGACAGCGCCTGATAGGGAGCGGGCGCTCCGGGCGTCGTCGGCCGGAGGTTGACGCGAACTCGGTCAAGGCCGGTAATGGACGATAATTGCTGTCCTTCGAACTGAACGTACATCGGGATAGACAACCCGGGGGTCAATGTCAGCGTTGCTCCCTCGACATCGGAATTCCCGACCTCAATGGGAATTTGTGCACTGCGGCTGTTGCCGAGGAGGACGCTTTCCACCAACTCCATCGCTGTACGAGCGGTGCCGGCAACATTCAGATTAATCGGCTGGTTCAAGTCGGTCGAAATGGACGCGCGCAACCAATACAGCCCGGGAATGACGCTCCGGATTTCGAACGTCCCGGTCGCATTGTTATAGGTCGCCGACGACGCCATCCCTGTCGCCACCACGATTCCAGTCGCGCCCGCTTCCTGTCGTGGGCTGATCGAAACGCTGGCGTTCTGTGGGTGCTTACCTGTCGTGGGGTCAACAACTCGCCCGCGTATCCGGAAAGTCGCCGGCTGTGCGAGCACGAAATCGACCGCGCTCAATTCCGTGCCGGGCTGGAGATCCAGAATCGAAGCGCGAGACGGATCAAGAGTCCCGGGATAGTACGTCGGCGGAAAGTTTCGGTCGGCGAAAACATTTTGATTTCCCGAGGTAG
>DASTBJ010000776.1:0-9593 GCA_035712125.1 Terriglobia bacterium | reverse complement strand
AATACCTTGAAACCACGGGACTTTTTGGGGAGTCGCAGGGGCCTTCAGGGTTGGGGATCCCACCTGCCGAGCGTTGTTGCGTTTGAGAATTTCGCACCAACAAAGAGACCGGCGCTGCTGCCGTCGCGCATGGGATTTATGCGCAGAGTCACGAGGTCGCCGGGTTTGAAGGTCGTCGGCCGCCATCCCTGGCGGGAAAGCGAGTTCGGTCCTCCGCCCTCGATACTCCACTCTTCCCGGCTGCCATCCGATTTCTCAACGTAGATCTGGATCCAGATATGCGGATTGGTCCATTGAAGTTCCTTGACCGTGCCCTTGATCTCGATGACTTTTGTGGTGTCGAACATTGTTGCCGCATGGTGAGCCCTGATTGGTGCCGTGCCGAAGGCGCTCAGCATGACGAATGCAAAAAGCAGAACGAAGACTCTAGCTTTCATAGTCACCTTTCGCGGCACGATTAATCCACGACCTTGTCGACGGGTTTTCCATCGGGACCCAGCGTTAGCGTTCGCCCGGAAGAGGTCACGGGGTTTCGATTATTCTCGGCACAGGAATAGTCGTAGACCCGGGTCCCCGCCGGGAGCTTCCTGTATCGCTTGGTCACACGCCAGGGCGCTTTGAGCGCCCTGGGATCTTCGAGAACCATCTGCGCTTCGATGGTCATGTCATCTATTTTCCGCATGCGCGTCACGGCATGAAGTTGATCGCTCAAGATAAGGCCCGTCCGATCGACAATCACGTCCGAGTCGCGGGCGCCCTTTGAACTCACCGTGTCGAAAACCAGCGTATCGCCTTCCCAATGACCGACCGAGTCTCCGGAATAGGTCGGCCACAAATCGTCGGGAGCGGGATGTTTTCGCCCGTCCGTATAGATGCGCAGGATGTTCGGTCCGTTCTCGCCGAGTATCCAAACTTGTTCCGGGCGAACGACAAACTCATAGACGTCGGGAAGATTCATCACTCTGGGGAAACCGTGAGGAGTGCCGCACGTATTGACCGGGTCGGGAAACATTCCTGTACGAATTCCTTCGATGTTCTTCCGGTACCGCGCTTCCCACTCGTCGTTATACGGAGGCCGTTCGCGAACACCGGGCTCCCCCGCGCGTCCGTTGGGAGGCTCCACCGTCGTCGTGTCGAAGACCGTAGGGCCGACCATCTGCCAGACACCGCTCCAGTCGGGCAGCGAGGCGGCGGTCCGTTGTCCATAAATCGGAAGTGCGCCCGCCAACATCAGGATGAAGCCGGCAAGCAGCACGGTTCGGACGATTACACGCGTCATAGGCATAACCCCTTCGGTGGGAGTGTGGCAAGCTTATCTTCCAACGGGCCGGTTAGTAAAGGGAGGGGTACTCGCCTGCTCACACCTTCAGGCCAACAGCCCTCATCAATTCCAGCGCGTTGCTCTTCTCAACGACTCCCGGATGAAGTTTGTAGTCGAACGTCATGCGGCCGTCCTCCAGGTGATCCTGGAAGTGAACGTTCAGCGCGCGTGGGCTGAGAGCGTCAGCGACCCGGGCAAGAACGAGATCGTGTGTCGTCACTAATCCGATCGCGCCTCGATCTACGAGTCCGCGGATCACGGCTTCAGCTCCAATAGCCCGATCATGAGAATTGGTTCCGTGAAGAATCTCGTCGAGCAGAAACAGAACGGGCAGCGGCCCTTCAGTCAGCTTCATCGTGTCGTGCAGCCGGCTGATCTCCGCGTAGAAGCGTGAAACACCTGCCTGCAGGGAATCCTGAACGCGCAGGGTGGCGCCAATCGCGAGAACGCAGAGTTTCATGCGTGAAGCGCGAACCGGACCTCCTGCCAGCGCGAGCACCACATTGATTCCAACCGTTCGAAGCAGCGTGCTCTTGCCGGACATGTTGGAACCGCTCACCAGAAGGAGTTGCAATTCACCGCCCAGCCGAATGGAGTTCGGAATGCACGATGACCGCAGCAGCAGGGGATGACGAACTTCGTCGCACTCCAGCACAGTCGCGCCGTCGACGATCTCGGGAAATGGGTCTCCAGGATGCTCGTACGTGTAGCCTGCCAGTGAGCATAACGCTTCGAATTCACCGAATGCCTCGAGCCATCCGTCGATGGATGGGCCACGTCGGACGCGCCAGGCTTCGATGGCGAAGGCAAACTGCGTTCCCCATAAAAGCGGAAGTGAAACGATCAGGAAGAACTGATTGCGCTGCTGGTTGAGGTAATTGACGAGCTTAAGGAAACGGGCGATCTCCTCCGACGGACGCTTCGCGTCCTCCGACAGGCTCACCTGAAGTTTTCGCAGGCGCTCGGATGAAAAAGACTCACGTTCCATGCGGCGCAGGGCGAGCCCCAGAACCGTCAGTTCCCTGGCTGGTTCATCTATCTCGTCGACTACGGCGTGTATACGGCGCCTCAGCCCAAGCCAGAACAGGAACTCCAGCAACAGCATCCCATTGAGCAACGGCTGATTTTCTCCGAAGAATCCGTAGACATATACTCCGACTGTCGCCAGGGCGAGGACTGCAGCAACAACTCTCGCGCCGATAGATCGAAGTCGAACCGGGGCATTCGCCCATCGAGACATAAGCTCCGGATGTATTGCCGAACGAACTTCCGGGCCCAGTACAGACAGATCTTCCCTCAGATCCACACGGTCTCGAAGTTCCCGTATCGCTTCCTGCCGCTGAACGAGCTCGTGGCGCGGAGCAGGTTCCTGAAGCCAGCGCGCCAGGGTGTCTTCGCCGGATCGGGTTCTCGCGGTACAAAGCAGTTCGAACAGCGATCCCGCGCCAAAGATGTCGAGATCTTTGACGTACAGGTGTGCGTCGTCCGCGTAGGAGATGTCCTGATTTCCCCGGCCCTGCCATCGGTTCTCGATACGTTCCAGCCCGCGTTCGTAGAAGGTGACGGCTCGCTGCGCGCGGTCCTTCGCGCGAAATAAACGGTCGTGATAGAGCACCAGAAATGCGAAAACACCCGCCGGAGCCAGGAGAATCCAGGGCGAAAATGACTTCAGGCCAAAAACCGGCCAGAGCAGGGCGAGCAACACCAGAATCGCCACGAGGCGCAACGCTCCGACCAGCTTTATCCTCGACCAACACTGATCTCGTCGATGCTGCCGGTCACGAAGGCGTTTCAAATATTCGGCAGAGGGATCGATGGCGCGCTCCTCAGGAACCATATCGCCGCAACATCTCGTCGGGGTTCGTACCGATCCGCCTGCAGAGTTCGAGAAAATGCCGTCGGCGCTCTGCGGGATCCTCGGTGTTGAATTGAAGAAAGAACGGGCGTTGATCCCAGTCGAACGAACTGCTCGCCTTGCCATGAATAAACATCAGCATGGCGGCGAAATGCACCGCCGTTTCGCCGTTGCGCTTCAGCAATCCGCGGAACAACGCGTCAATGACAGCGCGCGGATGAAACGATTCGATCTGGTCCAGAGCTCGTGTCAACCCGCCGTAGATTTCCGCCCTTTCGACCGCAGCGATCAGCATCGCGGTGTGCTCATCCTCGGAAACAAGTTGGGGAGCATAGTCTGCAACAGCAGTTCGAATATGGATGTCCGGGTGACGAAGCGCTTGAACAAGGGCGGCACGCGAACGTGGAGAGTCGATCGCTGCAAGGGCTTCCACGTCGCGCCAGTCGCTGATAGGACGCCGGATCAGCAACTCTTCAATTTCCGACCGTTCGTGTGGCGTAGCCTGCCGGATGACGTCGAGATCGTATCCGATCCCGTCGTGCCACCTGGCGTAATCGAGGGCCATGCTCTGCCCGAAGCGGTCCACGGCGCTGTTGCTGCCGGCTGCCGGTTGCTTCTTCGCATCAAGACCGACCCGAATGGCGTCCATATCCGGTTCGGGTGGAGGAGGATTTGGAGGTTCGATCACGAAGTAGTGACGGTTTGGATCCGCGAACTCTCCGGAATAGAGGGAAGAATTGCGATCGAAGAACGTAATCCCATCACTCGAGGCACGCGGCCGCGAGGATACAGGTCGCGCCAGCTTGACATAACAACCCACGGGGGCAGCGGGAAAGGAGTGACCGACTTCGGCTATCGCGTTGCCCGCAGTGAGTTCTTCCTCCACAAGGTGGCGTAAGGCGATGGGCATTGCCTCAATATCTTTCAAGTATTCCTGTGGTATGCGCATGTCGAAGAGTAGAGATGCGTCCGCTCTCATTCCATACTAGAATCAATCTTTATGCGACGCAGTATCGCATCAGTCCTTCAGCTGCTCGGTCTCATTGTAACCGCGGAATCCCTCGTGCTCTATTTCGGGGACATGGGACCGATGATGATCACGGCCACCGTCGGGGCAGGGCTCTTTTACACCGGTTACTTCATTCGTTCGCAGAAAGGTCAATAGGGTCGCGTTATGTCGCGCTCTTACCGGACATCGTATTCCACCATCGGCTACCCTCGATTCACCCGAGCGGTAAAGGCGATTATCATCGCCTGTTCCATTACGTTTCTGGTGCAAATCATCAGCGGGCGTCCCTTTACGGCGATGTTTGCCCTGTCCCCTCGAGACGTCACGGAAAACCTGTACCTCTGGCAGCTAGTCACGTACATCTTTCTGCACGACACGGGAAGCATCCTTCATATCCTGTTGAACATGCTCGGCCTCTGGATGTTTGGGTCGGAACTGGAGCAAACCTGGGGCACACGTCAATTCACCCGGTTCTTCTTCGTTTGCGGCGTTGGCGCGGGAGTGATCATGGTATTGCTTTACCTGCTCATAGGAAGCGGTGGCAGCACAATCGGCGCGTCCGGAGCTGTGTACGGAGTCCTGCTCGCATTCGGCATCCTCTTCCCGGACCGGATCATTTACTGGATCATTTTCCCCATCCCCGCCAAATACTTCGTCATGATCCTCGGCGGTATCGCGTTCTTTTCGACATTCATGACGACGAACAGCGGAGTCGCCCATGTCGCACACCTGGGCGGAATGGTCTGCGGCTACGTCTACATGAAAACTCACGGGATGGTGCGCGGCAGCCGTCGGAGGAGTATGTCCGTCGGCGTGAGGGACTGGTATGGCGAATGGCAACGGCGACGGATGCGCCGCAAATTCGACGTCTATTACAACCGGCGCCACGGCAACAGCGGCAATAGCGGCAAAAGCGAAGACAGAGACGATGAAAAATGGCGTCGGTGGAAAAACTAGAGCGGTTCCGCAGCTACAATCGCTGGCTTCAGGAACGGTTTGGAGAGCGCGTCTATAAGGTCATCGTCGATGCGGGGTTTACCTGCCCCAACCGCGATGGTGCGGTCGCAACCGGCGGATGCACCTATTGCAACAACAGTTCTTTTCGGCCTCCATCCGCCATCAAGACGGATCCAATCCGCGACCAGGTCCGTGACGGCAGTGCCTATATCCGGAAACGTTTCCACGCCAACAAGTTCATCATCTACTTCCAGCCATTCTCGAACACCTATGCGGAAACCGAATACCTCCGCCGCCTTTACACCGAGGCCATCGACCACCCGGAAGTCGTAGGACTGGCGATTGGGACGAGAGCCGACTGCGTCGATGAAGAAAAAGTCCGCATGATTGAGGATCTCGGCAGGCAAACATTCGTTTCGCTCGAGTTTGGCGTGGAATCGATCTACGACGACACGCTGCGCCGCGTGAATCGAGGTCACGACTACGCCGCAGTGCGGCGCGGGATGGAACTGGTCAAGCGAACATCCCTGCATCTCGGAGCTCATCTGATATTGGGCTTTCCCTGGGAAACACGCGAGCAGTGGCTGTCGATGGCCGACGAGATGTCTCGAATCGGGGTGGATATGGTCAAAATCCACCACCTCCATGTCGTGCGAGGCACGGCGCTCGCGGCCGAATACGGGCGCAAGCCGTTTCGTGTGCTCGAGTATGAGGAGTATCTGAACCTGCTGTGCGAGTTCGTCGAGCGCCTGGATCCGCGAATCGTGATCGAGAGGATGTTCGGGGAGGCTCCGTTCGGCCTGCTCATCGCGCCCAACTGGAACAAGAGTAAGAATGATCTCGTGCTCGATATCCAGAGACGCTTCGAGGAAAGGGACGTAATTCAGGGAACTCGATTAAGGCCTGCGGTGTCCGGAAAGCCGCTGAACCCTTCGTCGCTTATTTCTGCTTCGAAAGAAACTCGCTCACCTGTTGCCGCTGAGCTGCCGTCATCTTCGGCGCTGTCCTTTCCAGCAAGCCCTCGAAGACCTTAATCTCTTCCGGCGTTGCGGGGTGGCCGATGTTCTTGTCGCCGGGCATGGACATCGACGTAGCAATTCTGTTCCCCGTGCTGTCAAAGAAAAGGTAGACAGGTACGCCCGACCCCTTACCTCCCGCATTGTCGACCATTTCCTGCGCGCCGGGATTCTCGAGATGGACTTTATCCTTGGACTCCTGAATCGTCAGGTGTTCGATGACAAAGTTATCGTGAAACAGTTTGCCAACCTCAGGGCTCGCCAGCATGGCATCCAGCCGTTTGCACCAGGAGCACCAGGACGCGCCGAAAATCACCAGCACATTCTTCTGTTCCGTCCCGGCGACCCTGACCGCCTTGGCCAGCACCTCGTTCGCAGCGGGGGGCGTGGTCTGTGCCGGCAGAGATGCTGCGATTGCTATGGCCAGAATAATTGCGACAGAGAATCGATAGATGGGCTTCATGGATTCCTCGCTGGAGTAATCGTAAACCTAGTTCAGGCGAACCACAAAGGGATCGAAGTTCTCCTCACGGAGTTTCTTCAGCAGCTGTTCGGCGGACACCATGTCGGTGAGGCGACCGACGCGAACCCGATAGAACGTGCGAGTCGTCGAGAAGGCCTCGATCGTGACGTCCGAATGACGCTGTTCGAGGTTCTTCTTCAAGGACTCGGCAACCTCGCGAGATTCGAAGGCGCCAACTTGCACCGTAAAGGATCCGGAGGATGAAGCAGCAACGGCTGGTGATACCGGATTCGTGGACCTCGCCGCTACCTTCGGCGGGCCCTCCTTGAGGATAGCCAGCTTCACCGGAGCGACACCCGATTGAACCATATCGATTTCACGGGCGGCCTTGAGCGAAAGGTCGATCACACGGCCTTCCACGAACGGACCACGATCGTTGATTCGGACCTCGACGTCCTTCCCATTCTGCTGATTGGTCACTTTGACCACGGTGTTAAAAGGCAGGGTGCGATGTGCCGCGGTCAGTTCCTGGTAGCTGTCGAAAACCTCTCCGTTCGCTGTCTTTCGCCCGTGATAAGGCTCGGCATAGTAGGACGCGAGGCCTAGAAGCTCCGAAGCCCGGACCGACGCGCCCGCACTCGGCTGTGCATTGGGCGCGGCTGGAACTCTTTTTCCGCAGGAGGCGGCCAACATCACGACCGCAATGACTACGAGAATTCGCCGCACCCGCCTGTAATACCACGGGGGCGGGATCACCGGCAACCGGGGACGAACAGAGGCGGGGTTGCCGCTGTTTACAATGGCGGGACTTATTGGTGGACAGACCGGCGCCCGATGAGATTCGCGGAGAGTCGATCAAAGGGGGGCACATTCTACCCTGAAGGCTGGAGACACGCTCGACATCCCGGCGAATATGCCGCACCAGTTCTTCGTGGAAAAGGGAAAACTTTGGGTGATCACCATCGTGAAGATCACCCCAAAGCTTTGAAACCTCAAGTCGTCGCTACGGCCTAGTGCCAGATCCGGCTGGCTCGCACTCTCCGGCTGAAATGCGCATCGATGGAAACCAGGTTCCTCTCGAGAAACTGGATATGCGCCTGAATGTCCTTCTCGAGTGCGGGTAGGACGCTTGCTGCCCGGTTTCTTTCCGATGCGATCATCTGGAGGATCTCCAGCCGGCGACCTCGTAGTTGTCGCAACTCTTCAACCTGCGCCTCCGGCATCGGGCTCACCTCGGGCTGAACCAATTCGGCGAACTGAGCGAGAATGCCGGCAGGGCATTGCTCCGTCCTGCTTGGTCTGCCGATGGCTCTCGCAAAGTCACGGACGTTCCGTGGCTGGACGAGCGCCACGGGTAGTCCGAACGTCACGAGGATTCCTGCCATAGGGAGTTCGAAATTGCCATTCGCCTGCATCACCACGAGCTGTGGATGAAGACGCGACAGGGTCTCGGCAACCTGCGTCATGCCGTGATCGCCGGAATCCACTTTCCATACTTCGCCGGTAGGCCTTACCCAGGCCTCAATGCCATCCCTACCCGCATCCAAACCTACAAATCGAGCTTCAGTAGACATCAGGTTCACACACCTCCAGTCAGTTTTGGGAAGCATCGGTCATGCAAGAACAGTGCCATACGGCGTCGAAGCACTAACTCGCGTGATGACGTGCCCTGGCAGCTTCGCGCGCCGTAAAAAACGCGGATTCGCAGCTTCATCCGTGGAGGAAATTTTTCCCGTTGGAGTATAAGCACTCGTTACTATCTGAAAGAATCTGTCGGGTCGCTCGTAAGATCCAGCAGACAGCGAATGGTTATGACTGCAGCAATTACTCTAAAAGGCGTCACTAAGACTTTCGGCCAGACCAAAGCGGTACAGGATCTCGATCTGATCGTGCCGGGGAATGCGCTCTACGGCTTCATTGGTCCGAATGGAGCGGGGAAGACAACCTCGATTCGAATCATCATGTCGATTCTCTTCCCCGACCAGGGAGAGGTTTCGATTCTCGGATCCCGTTCCGCGATGGAAGCCAAGGACCGGATTGGTTATCTGCCGGAAGAGCGCGGTCTTTATCGCAAAATGTCTGTGGGATCCTTCCTTATTTATTTGGCACGGTTGAAGGGCGTTGCCGAAGCGGGTCTTCAGAAGCGCATCGAGCGATCCCTGGAGTCCGTTGGTCTCGGTGGAACCTACCGGAAACGCTGTGAGGAGCTTTCCAAAGGAATGATGCAGAAGGTCCAGTTCCTGGCGGCAACCGTGCACCAACCCGACCTGCTGATTCTCGACGAGCCATTCAGCGGGCTCGACCCCGTCAGCGCGCGATTGCTGCGCGACCTCGTCCTTGCCGAACACAAGAGAGGGGCAGCAATCCTGTTTTCAACGCATGTGATGCCCCATGCGGAACAACTTTGCGAGAACATTGTCATGATTCATCAGGGGCGGAAGGTTCTCGACGAGCCGATCGACAGGATTCGCCGGCAATACGATCCGCGTCGCATTCACTTTGACCCCCTCGACCCGAAGATTGACCTTTCGCCCCTCAAATCCTTGCCCGAAGTGGAGCGTGTCGAGCAGTCCGAAGGCAGCTATGAAATCCTCCTGGTCGAAGGGACTGATCTGGCACACGCGATGAGACGCATCGTTCAAATCGCTACCCCCGCGCGGCTGGAAGTATCGCGACCCAGGCTGGAAGATGTCTTCATCAAGCTTGTCTCCGGCGGTAAGACCAGCCAGGAGTCCCTCGAGGATCTGCGTGCAGGCCTTACCGACGGCGCAACCAAGGCGGCCACCGTATGAAGAGAGTTGTTCGCATCGCCGTTCGTGAGTTCGTGGTGACCGTCTGCAATCGTGCATTCGTCATCGGATTACTCCTGATGCCCGCGCTTCTTGCCGGCCTCGGCATGTTCATCCCACGTCTGTTCAACTTCAGAGACTTCAAGATCGAAGGTCAGGTTCGCATCATCGACCCGACAGGAC
>DASTBJ010000775.1:0-13802 GCA_035712125.1 Terriglobia bacterium | reverse complement strand
GTCACCTGCCCCGTAGTAATTGGCTCTTGGCATCTCCTGAAGGATCCTGGCGAAATAGCCCAGCTGGGCGGCGGCGGCGGAGGGACGCTTGGTGTCCCACAAAGAGCCGCTCGGCGGCAATAACGCGACGCCGTTGTAAGCACGACCGTTGACGTCGGTTCCACCCGGACAGTCGGCTTGGCCGAAAGGACTCCCGTCCGCCTTCACGTCTCCAAAGACGCTGAAACACATCAGACGGCCGGCGGGAACGCCGGCTTGAGACCCATCATAAGCGGGACCACTGGGCCAGCGAGCCGGTACGAGGGGATTACCCGCGAAATCGACGCTGGCTGTTGTGGGATTGCCCGCGGTGGAAGAAACGGCCGATGTTGTCGCGGTGGCATTTCCCGGAACCCAGCCCTCCCAGTATTTATAGATCCCGTTGCGGGCCGAGTCCGACAGGACGGTATTGGTCTGGAGCGAGCGGGTATTTGAGATCTGCTGGTCCCACAACACGTAGAAGAACGTCTTGTTCTTGACGATCGGGCCGCCGTAGCTGATCGTGTACTGGTGTGTGTTTCTCCAGTTCGGCTCTGTCGGATTCCAGCACGGCGGCGTCTGGCCTGCGATCCTGCATCCCGTTAACGGAGTGCCAACGTCATTGTTGTTGTTCCAGGTATTGGGATTCAGTGCTGTATTCTGGACGTTCCACACCGCGCTTCCCGAATATCTGTTCGTTCCCGAGCGGGTTGTGATCTGGATCTGCGAATTGCCTCTTCCCATTTCGGCGTCCACGGGCGACAGCACCAGCCGGATTTCGCCCACGAGATCCGGGTTGATGGTCGTCGTCGACAGCATGCGATTGCCACCGGTGTAATCTGAGAAGAAGGCCCCGCTGTCCGCGCCCGTACCCGTGGCGTTAACAGATTCACCCTGGAAAGTCCCCGCCTGCGCACTGAAGCGCTCATCTCGCGTAGGCAAGCCGTCGAGCGTGACGTTCAAAGAGTTCAGACCCTGGCCGGCAATAGTATTTGCATAATCGCCCATCCATGCGCCCGTTCCGTTGAAGCGAACACCCGGCAGAATATTCAGAAGGTCGAGCACGTTGTTTCCGACCATCGGCAAATTACTTATTCTTTCCTGCGGAAGCACGTCTCCAACCGACGACGACGATTGTGTCAGTGCGGCCTGGCGCTCGACAGCCACGTCGATAGTTGTCGCCGCCGTGGCGACTTGAAGCTGGAAGTTCTGGCGGAAGACCACGCCCGCCGAAAGTTCAAGGCTTGTGTATCGGAGCGTTTGAAACCCGGGCAGCGATGCACTCAACGTGTAACCGGTTCCCGGTTGCAGCGCTTGAAACGTGTAGACCCCCGACTCGTTAGTAATAGAGGTTGTGGTCACTCCTGTGTCCGTCTTCGTGGCGGTAATCGTCACACCTGGAATCAACGCTCCGCTGGAATCCGTGACAACGCCCGTTATCTGGGCGTTCGTCGATGTCTGAGAGAATCCATTGATCGAAACAAAGACTAACAACAACGCCGTCGATACGATCTTGCTGCGCATAGGCCTCCTGAGGGGTCTGAGTTGGGCCTTTGAGGACCGGGGGGATCCTCTCGGTCGGTTCAAATTAACTGTGCACTTACGCTCTGCTGCTCCGAAATTTGCGGCGAATCTATCTCGCAAAGTTAGGCGCGTCAACAAAAAAGCTGTCCTAGAGAGATTGCTCCCATCATTCGTGTGATAGCGGTCCTACAGAACGCGGGCTCCCCTCCTCGGCCGAGGAGGGGAAAGCCGAGGCGTAGCCTCGGCTGGGGTGGTGCTGGTCGAAGAGAATTTTGTTCTTGAACAACCGCCGGGTCTGCGCCAGCTAACGAGGCTTCGCGATATTGCTTCCTTGGCGCAGCCACCCCGCCTTGACCAAGGCGGGGACTTTCCTACCGTGCTTCCCCTTCGCGAATGGTGACGTACTGTCTGGCGTTCATGCCGCTCAGCACCTCAGTCTTGCCGTCGGGCCATCGAATGCGGATTCGGTCTACGCGTTGTGCGTCGCCCAGTCCGAAGTGAATGCGCATGTCATTTTGGGAAAGATAGCTTCCTCCACTGCGCACCTCGCCGACCTGCGTCCGCCCAGCGGCTTCGATCTCGACACGGGTTCCGAGAGCGTCGCGATTGCTGGAACTGCCGATCAGACGAAAGCCGATCCACGCTTTGCGGTTGCCGCCGTCATTCCGGTAGAGACTCGGCTTGGAATTGACGTTGACCACAAGAACATCGATATCGCCGTCGTTGTCGTAATCCCCGAATGCAGCGCCGCGTGAAGGACGCGGCAAGGAGAGATCTCCCGCCACTCTGCCGGTGATCTCGGCGAAGCGCCCATTGCCAAGATTGCGATAAAGTTCCTTGGGCTGCAGGTATCGACTGGATTCTTTCAGTCGATCCGCGTCCGGATAAACGTGCCCATTCGCCACAAACAGATCGGGCCAGCCGTCATTGTCGAAGTCCGCGAAGCCCGTTCCCCAACCGACGTACGGACGCGAGGCGCTTGCGGCGCCTGACTCCGCAGTGACGTCGGAAAACGTCATTTTGCCGAGGTTTCGATATAGCGTGTTTGTCTCACTCTCGAAGTTGGTGACAAAGATGTCAAACAGACCGTTGCCGTCGTAGTCGGCGGCGGCGACTCCCATGCCCGCTTGTGGCTTGCCGAACAAGTCGAGCGCCGTCCCTGAAATCAATCCCAGCTCTTGAAACGTGCCGTCGCGATTATTCTTAAAGAGCAAATTGGGAACCGAATCATTGGCCACATAGATGTCGAGCCAACCATCGTTATCGAAGTCGCTGAACACGACGCCGAATCCGTAATAGTTCGGCTCCTTGACGCCCGCTTTTTGCGTGACGTCCGTGAATGTCCCGTCGCCATTGTTGTGGTAGAGGACATCGGGTTCGCCGACCAGCCCCTTGGGTCCGCAGAAAACCTTGAGCGTCCCCATATAGATGCAGTCGCGCGCGCGGGCGTTTCCGTTAAAGGCCACGTAGTTCGCGACGTACAAATCCACGTGGCCGTCGCGGTCGTAGTCTCCAAATGCGCAACCGGTGCCCCAGTGCGTGTCAGCTACGCCAGCTGCGACGCCGCGTTCTTCGAACGTGCCGTCGCCCTTGTTGCGAAACAGGAGATTGGGACCATACGTCGTAATGTAGAAATCTTGATTGCCGTCGTTGTCATAGTCTGCAACGCAAACGCCGAATCCCCAGCCGTTCTTGCGGAGACCCGCCTGTGTCGTGCGGTCACGAAAAGTACCGCCGCCAATATTCTCGTAGAGCGCGAGGACGGGATCTCCGCCGTTCCTGTAGTGCTTGAGTGTGGATCCGTTAGTTATTAGCACGTCCATGTCGCCATCGTTGTCGTAGTCGAAGAATGCGGCGCCGTTTCCATTGGCTTCGATGATGTAGTCGTTCGTGCCCTCGCCGCTCACATTCACGAGCGTGAGGCCGGCTTCTTCAGCGGCATCCTTGAAACCGGGGAAGCCCTCGAAAGGAGCCTGCGCCAGCACCGCGATGGACACGAGCGCCAGCAGCAGGAGGCGGATCGTTAGAGAGACGCGCTGCGAATAAGAAGTCATCGGCGCGCCAACATGATGAATTCCGCTTCCATGGTATTCAAATAGACCTGTCGATGACGACCACTCGCCTCCGCATCACCCAGGGTTTTGTACTCGTCGGCAAGATGTTTGTGAATCAGGAAGCGGCCGGAATTCGTGCGCCTCAGCATGGATTCAAGAGTTTCGACGGCCATCTGGTGTTTCCCTGTGCGACTTAGAGCGAGTGCCAGGTTCATGTGCAGCCGACTAGAATCCGGATAGGACGCGATGCCCTGAATCAGTTTCTCGGTCGCCGCGTCGCCATTGCCTTCGCGAAGCGCGCGTATCGCCGAGATGCTGATGGCATCGATATCGACGTAGCGGCGCTCAACTTCCTGTATGCTCGCCTCGATCTTTGCGAACTCTCGCAAACGCGACTGTCCTTCTTCGCGTCGATTCATCCGAATGAGAGCCGTGCCGAGTAGATAAAGTGCGCGCGAATTGGAACTGTCCAGCTTGACTGCGCGCTCAGCAGACGCCGCCGCCTTTTCCCATATACCGCGCGCGAGATACGTTGCCGATAAACCAAGATGAGCCTCTTTGTTGTTCGGCGATCCCCGAACGGCGTCCTCGAATTCACTTTGCGCCTCTTCCAGGCGGTTGCTGTCAAAGTAGGCCTTGCCCAGTTGGACCCGCGCCTCAGTCGACTCCGGAGCGATCTCTACCGCCTGCCGGTACGCGCTGAACGCTTCGTCGAGATGGGCTAATCCCGAGTGGATGCTTCCGATGCGCTGAAGAATAACGGCTCGCTGTTGCCTGTCCGTTGAAGCATCCATTGCCCTGGGGCGGGATATCCGACTCGCCTCTACCAGGATGCCCAGCGCCTCCGATGACCGCCCTGTTCCGGATAGAACGTCGGCGAGATAGATCCGAAGAAGACGCGACTCGGGAAACGTTTTAAGACCTGTCCGCAGGACGATTTCGGCTTCTGCCTTTAGTCCCGCGCCGAGCAACGCGCTTTTCATCAGCTCGTAGGATTGCTCGCGTAGCGGCGATTGGGGCAGCAGTTCGCGGATCTCGGCGACAGTCTGATCGAACTCGCGGTCCTGGAACTCTGCAAGGCTGATGACCGTTACAAACCGGTCCACCAATTCGGGTGTGAGCAGCGCCTGTGATTGGGGCCCGGTCGCCTCGCTGGATTGTGAGAAAACTAAGACGATGGCGCAAAGCGCCTGGAAGACTGCGCCAAACCTGAAGGTCTTGCATGTGAAATGCCGGTACATGACGGGTAACAGGTGTGTGGATTCTAACAGCTTTGCATGTAAAGTCCTCTTCGGGAGAAGCGCCACGCCCTCCTGAGTCAGGAGGGCGTGGCCCTGTCCTCTAACGCTGCTCGAACGGAACAGAACGAATCACACCGTCCCCCTGGCGTATCGTTACGATGCAATTCCCCTCGATGTTTTCGATGACCTCGACCGGTCCGCCGGGCCAGCGGATCTCCAGGCGATCGGCCTTCGCTGCGTTTCCCAGCCCGAAATGCACCCGCAGATCGTTCTGCGCCAGATAGCTCGACCCGGCTTTCACCTCACGCACAAGAGTCTTTCCCCCGACGGAAAGCTTTAACCGTGCGCCAATGCCGTCATGATTGCTGCTGGACCCAACGACACGTACAAGAATGGAGTTGCTGCGATTTCCTCCGTCGTTCTGAAGCACATCCGCTCTGGCTCCGACATTGGAAACCACGATGTCCAGATCGCCGTCGTTGTCGAGATCGGCCACGGCGAGCGCTCGACTTGCTTTCTTCAGTGCGAAGCCCGATCCGGACACCGGGCCGACGCTCGCAAGTTTTCCGGCTCCATCATTCCTCAACAATAAGTTGAGTTGCTCATAGCTGGAGTTGTCCCGGATCAACTTCGCATTATCGAGGACGTCCCCATTCGCCACCGCCAGGTCCAGGTCGCCATCGTTGTCGTAATCGAAGAAAGCTGTGCCCCAGCCGGCATACGGCAACGTTGCTTCGGCAATGCCGCTCGAGAAAGTCACATTGGTGAAAAGGCCCTTCCCGAGGTTCTTGTAGAGAGAGTGAGTTTGGCCGTCGAGATTGGTGACAAAGATGTCGAGCAGTCCATCTCCATTCACGTCGCCCATGTCCGTCCCCATGCCGGCCAGGGGCTTGCCGTCAATGCCAACTGCGGTACCACTCCACAGTCCGACTTCCTCGAAAACGCCCTTTCCCTTGTTGTGAAACAGAAAGTTGGGTGTCGCGTCGTTCGCCACATAGATATCGATCCACCCATCGTCGTCGTAGTCGCCAAATACGACGCCAAGTCCATTGCCGGCTTTGTACACTCCCGCTTCTTTGGTGACATCAGTAAAGGTTCCGTCTCCTTTATTACGAAAGAGAATGTCAGGCACGCTGCTATAGACGTTGGGATGGCAGTAGGAACGGACATCTTGAAAGAGCATGCACACTTTGATGTTGTCGGGAGCGAAATTGACATACCGGATCACATAAAGATCCACGCTGCCGTCGTTGTCGATATCCCCGAACGCGCAACTCGCGCTCCAGAGACCTGCGCCAACGCCGGCCGCGTTGGTCACGTCGACAAAACTATTGTTGCGTGTGTTGCGATAGAGCTTGTTGCCTCCAACCGCGGTGACGTAGAGATCGGGCCATCCATCGTTGTCGTAATCGGCCGCACACCCGCCCATTCCGAATCCGAAAGTCCCGATGCCCGATGACGCGGTTACATCGGCGAATTTTCCATCCCCGGTATTTCGGTACAGACGGTGATGCGCACCGGCAGCGACCTTCTTATCCACAAAGGAACCGCCGTTAACAAAAAACAGGTCCGGCAAACCATCGTTGTTGTAATCGAAGATGATCACGCCGGCCGACATTGTCTCCGGCAGAAGCTTGTCGGGGCTTGCGCCGTTCTCGTGTTTAAAAGTGACGCCAATCTTTTCCGCCACGTCACTGAACTGCACGGGGAGATTCTGTGGCGAGAGTAACGCCGACACCGCCAACACCGGAAGGAGCATGAGAACCGCGTGTTTCATCAGTTCGCTTTCGCCTGCAACGCTGCGTCGAATCGCTGAAGATACAGAACACGTTGCTGTTGCCCGGCCTCCCTGCTGCCGAGCCGTTCGTACTCGCGGGCGAGCTGCCGATGGACCAGAAAGTCATCCATCTGGAGGCGAATCATCGTCTCGAAAGTTTCGGCGGCCTCACGATGAAGCCGCAGCCGGCTCTGGATCAATCCGAGCTTCATATGCAGGCGGGCATTGAGCGGATACCTCAGGATGCCCTCACGGAGCAGCGCCACGGCTTCCTGCCCCCGCCCCTCAGACAGCATGGTTAGCGAGGTCTTGTCGAGTTCGGCGATAGCGGTTAACCGTGACGCCGCCGTCTGCAGATCGCTTTCGCGCTGCTGATAGTCCTGAAGGACAGCTCTTCCTTCCACTTCGTTACCGCCGCGTATCAGGGCCATAGCCTTGATGTAACGCGCGTTCTGAAGGCCAGGATCGATAGCGAGAGCCCGTCCGGCCTCCGTCGCAGACTCCGTGTACCGTTCGAGCTCAAGCGCCACGCGGGCCAGCCCTTCGTGGGCCGCCGCGCTTTGGGAATTCGCCGATATCACCCGCGAATATTCTGCTGTCGCATCCTCAAACCGGTTTCGCCGCAGGTAGACGGATCCCAGCAAGAGGTGCGCGCTCCACCTTCCCGGATTGATTTCCAGCGCCTTCGCCAATGCAGCAAGCGCTTCGTCAAAGCGGATCAGGTTGAAATTCATCTCCCCGATCCTTTCGTAAATCACACTGCGCTGTTGACGCTCCATCTCAGCGTCCGCACTCGCGCCGTGGCGGGCCGCGCTCTCGAACGCGTCGATTGCCTTCTGGTACTTTCCCCAGATCACATAAAGTTCGCCGAGCTGAAACTGGAGTTGACGGGAGTCGGGATAGACGTTTACCGCGTGCTGCATCAAGGACTCTGCTTCCTCCATGAGCTGTGCGGCAATGAACCCGTCGCGCATCGTAAGGTAGAGATTCCGGTTCAGACGCGAGTTCGAGAGAGACCGCGAGTATTCATCCACAGCGCTTTTAAGGCCGGGATCCCGCGTGAGAGCAAGACTGAGAACTTCCGCGAAATTCTCCAGGACCTGATCCGCGCCGACGCCAGCCCCCGGCAATCCCCAGCGAAGGGAAAGAATGCGCCGGTAAATCTGCTCGGCTTCTGCGTACCGTCCGGTGGCTCCCGTGATGCCGACGAGATTGACCAGGCTGGGAATCACTCCGGCATGCAACGGTCCAAGGGCGTGCTCCAGAATCGCGAGCGATTGACGCGCCCTCGGTTCGGCTTCAGCGTGATTCTGTTGATAGCGATAAACCTGCGCCAGGCCATTGAGACTTTCGGCGAGCCTCACGTCCTGGGCTCCGAATCTCTCCGCCTGCTGCACGGCCATCAGAAAGAGAGACGCGGCCTCCGAGTAGCGTCCCTGCTGCAATGCCATGACAGCGTCGTCGTGCTGGCTTCTCCAGCGATCCTCCTGTGCTGTTGTCTTCGTCTGCACAAGCACCGGATGTGAGCGAACGGGAGCCGCAGTTGCGAGACAGGAAGAAAGAATGATGAGCGACGAGAACTTCCAGTTCATGACGAACGACATCCCCGAACGAGCAGGCTCATACTAATAAAACAGATCACCGGGATCAATCTTGCGGGATATAGTGCACGCGCGCATAGGAGCGCGTTCTCACAGCGCCCGGAACGTCTTGCGGAGGAAAACATGACAACGCAGACTCGGTACGAACTGAAAGCGCTATTCCTGCTTGTGCTGCTTGGTGGCGCAACGGCTGCGGATGCACAGGTCCAACCGCAGCTCGCCCGGCAGTATTTCGAGGAAGTGACGAAGCTCTGCGAGCGAGACGCGGGCCGGCTGTGGGGTGTGTCGCTCTGTGGTCCGATGTTGATCTTTGATCAGGCGACCGGAACGCGTGCCACAAGCCAGCCGGAACCGGAGGGGCAGCCACCCCGCTTTGGGGGGTTCGCGGACGGCCCCGTCTCCTGGGGCGGGTTGCGGTGGTTCGCCTGGCCCTTGTTCATGCTCCCGGAGAACTCTGCCGAAGCACGCCAGCAAATAATGCTTCACGGACTGTTCCATCGGATTCAGCCCGAGCTGGGGCTAACGCCGAGCGATGGCTTCAACGAGCATCTCGATACGCTCGAAGGGCGCGTCTGGATGCAGCTCGAATGGCGGGCGCTCCGCCGTGCGGTCGAGTCGAGCGGGAGCGACCGGGCCGAGGCGATCGCCGATGCGCTGGCTTTCAGGCTCGAACGCCGCCGCCGGTTTCCCGGCGCGGCGGATAACGAACGGCGCGACGAGATTCGCGAAGGGCTTGCCTCCTACACCGGCGTCGCTGCCTGGGCCAATTCGCCCGCGGATGCCCGCCGTTCCGCAGCGTCAGCACTGGCAGGAGGCGAATTGCAGCAGTCTTTCGTCGGAAATTTCGAAGCCGCGTCCGGACCCGGCTACGGTGTGCTGCTGGACGATCTCCTACCGGGATGGCGCCGACAGGTTCGTGCCACCTCGGACCTTGGCGACTTGCTCGCCTCAGCAACCAACAAACCACCGACGACGGATGTCGCCGTGGCAGCGGCGCGCTACGATGCGGCAACGCTGCGAACGGCGGAAGAGGCGCGCGATCGGGCGCAGCAGGTCCGCGTCGCCGAGTTGCGTCGACGCTTCGTGGATGGGCCCGTGCTGACCATGCCTGCCGCGGGCAGCGGGACCAGCGACACCACCGGCAGCGTCGGCATTCCGGAGATCGGTACCGTGTTTTTTCGCAATTTCACCCTTTCCGCTCAATGGGGCCGTCTCAACGCCAACAACGGCGTCTTGCGCTCTGCCGATGGGACCACCCTGTCCGTGCCGGTTACCGGGCCGCTCGAGGGGACCACCTTGAAGGGGGACGGCTGGAGCGCCACTCTAAACTCCGGGTGGGTGGTACGGCCGGCTGTACGACCTGGCTCCTTTACGATCGTTCGCGAGAACTAAAATTCGTGTCTTCCACACTCACAGGGAAAGAAATCGCTTTGACAATCCTGAGAGTTCGCCTATGGTAGATGCCACGGTAATCAAGCCGCAAATCAAAGGAAGCTCCTGTCCTGACCGGTAGTCGTTCAATCTTAGAATTCCCACCGCGAATCTCGGAAGTTCCCTTACAAAAGAGGTAGGTTAATGTCAAAGAAGATTTATGTTGGAAATCTGTCATTTGGAACGACAGAGGGCGATATTACGCAAGCGTTCGCGGGTTTTGGTCCCGTCGAGTCGGTCAGCATCATTACGGATCGAGACACGGGCCGGTCGAAGGGCTTTGGCTTTGTTCAGATGGCCGATCAGGCTGATGCGGACAAAGCGATCAGTGCGCTGAACGGCACAGAACTGGACGGCCGGAGCCTGACCGTCAATGAGGCACGCCCCATGGTCAAGAGAGAGAGCTTTGGGAGCGGAAACGGTCGACGCCGCTTCTGATCCGGAAGGATTTCCCGGGGGAACCCGTCGGGCTCTCCCCGATTCGCTCAAGTTCGACACCATCAGAGGAAGAATCGAGCTATACTGTACAGACTGTCATCTCGACTTCTTTCCTGGATAGGTTCCCCAACCACAAGGGCTGTATAACCTCCCCAGCGAGAAACCTGGATTTCAGCGCGTAGGTTGTGACCGACTTTCGAAGCTGTACTGAACAGGAGAACTCGCATGAAAGCAAAGACAACGATTCGATACGCCCGCTTTCGGGCCTCCGAAGAGGGAGGGCGTATCTTCGATTTCTGGATCACTGAAAGTGACCAGCCGGATCGCGAGATTTCCGTGGAGATTCCAGCAACGTTTTTTGAAGGGCAGAACCGTCTCCATCTGCAGGAAGGCGTCGGTATCTCGTGTGCCAAGATCAAACACTTTCTTGAGAGTGCCGGGTCATCGGCAACACCTCTCAGGTTGTGCATAGATGCCGCGGATCTCGCACTGCATCGGACAGTTGCACCGGTAATCGCGAAACGCTGGAACGGGCATTCGTCTCCGCGATAACCCCCCAGCCACGACTTTTCAAAGGAAAGGAGATTTCGTGAACATTCAATGGTCCCGGACTGACCAAAGATGGTACTTGGGTGTACATTGCCGGAAGTGCCATTCACCGATTCTATTTGCTGTCGATCACAGCGACGGCACCCATGGCCAGACTTCGCCGCCCGCCACGCTCGTCTTGACGTGTACCATCGACGAATGCAAACACAAGGCGGATTACACCGGTGCGGTCGTCCTCCGACTTCAAAAGTCGCCGGCCGATATCACGAAAACCATCAGGATCATGACAAATGCCAAAAGCCGAAAACGCAAAGCCTGACCTCAGAGTCTGGTGCGAACACTGTTCCATTCGAATCGCACCAAATGAAGCACAGACCGTCGTAGCCGGGAAGACGTATCACTCGAACTGTTACCCAAGGGCTGCGGCAAAATCCAAACCTCGGTCTGGCACGAGCTGATGCGCCTGCATTTCACAGAAGAATTGCGACTCCACTAATCCCCGCCATCAGATCGCGACCAGTAGTCCGGCACGTCGGTTTTTGTGTCGCGGACAATTTCGAGAATCGCCCTTCGGTCGGCATCGGAGATGTGCGCGAACTTTGGATTCCCATCCATGCCACTCAGCACATTAAAGAGCCTCTGGTAGATGCGATGGCGTGCTGCCTCCGGAATCGCATCGAAAATCTCGGTGTAGATCATATAGGAGAGCGGGTACCGGAACAGCCGTCGCTGCAGATCGAAATCCCGGAGCGACCGTCCGTACCTGTCTCGTGGGCCGCGTTGCGGAAAAGTAACGGTAAAACTCGACACGCCCTGAACCGGTTCCCGCAGCGGCGCTTCATCGACGAAGAGCATGTAGTCGACCATCTGATCGATGGCCCGGTCCAGACTGGGTTTCAACTTCTCAAGAGTCCCATTGTTTGAAGCCTGGCGGAACTGGCGGCTAAGTCCGGTAATGAGGTTCGTCATGTGCGTCTGGTGCTCGATCGTCATCAAAGCCACGATGTCGCTGGTCGAAGTCAGGTATTTTGATGGGTCGATCTTGCTCGACAGGCTGCGAAGGTTCTGCGTTCCCAACTGCTCGAGGTCGGCGGGACGGTCCGGATCCGGCGCCACCGCATTGCCCATGTGTTGCGTCGATCCGTGAGTTCCGGAAACGTACCATCCTCCCCACCTTTCCTCAATCGGAGTCCGATGATCGATGCCTGCGAAAAATGTGCCCGTCACAAGCGGGGTGCCATCCGCCGATGGAAAGACGGAAGACACCAGCAAGCCGCCTGCCGGGGCATGGCAAATCAGACACTCGTTGGTCCGGCGTTCGAATCGCGGCGCCTCGGATCTCTGTGTATCCATCGTATAGAAGACGAGGCCCTGTGATGGGTCAAGAGATGTGAACTCGTACACATTCCCTCCCTGAACATAGCCGACAGTGACGTTGTCGTTGAAGTAGATCGCGCGCGGGGCTTTCGGCGAAATCTTCGGATGCTGAAGGCTCGTCTTGGAGAAAACCAGGATTTGCGAATCAATATTGATGCCAAGGTGATTCAACAGACTGGGCAGATATCCCCAGCCGCCCGCAGTGTAGTCGAGCTTCACTTCACCACGCTCGATCTGCTTTGTCAGCAGCGCAATGGGATCGTTCAATGGTGATGTGCGAAGGTTTTGTCCCTGAAAGACAACACCGGTTCCCAGGACGAAGACTATAAAGAAGCCGAGCAACACCGGCGCGCGCCATTTGTTTCGTTGAAGTGTCATGAGGTTCATTTGCCGTCTCCCTACTCGCAGAGTGCGCGGCGAAACAGAATGTTGTTTTCCAGGTGAATGTGTTCCATGAGTTCGGCTTCAAATTCTTCAAGCCGCTGGTATAACGCAATCCATGTGGCACAAGCTTCAGGCGGAATAGTGAAGTTCGAGGTCAACTTTCGTATCGTCCGCAAGGTTTCACCGTGATCTTCGTGTTCGATCTCCATCATGTGAACCGGCGCAGCGGCCCGTGATCCTGCCCCGGCATCGATCATTGGAAAGAGGACGGCCTCTTCTTTGAAGAGATGTTCAAGCACTGCGACGTGCATTAATTCGAGGTGGCCCGCGAGACCACGAGGACAAGCAGCCTTTTCCCTGTGAACCTGTTCCACCCGTGCGGCCATCGCGACAAGAAGTGGAATCTCTGCGCGGAGCCGCCGATGGTAGTAGTTCACGATCCAGGCGATAAGTTCGGAGAGCGGTCTCTCTTCCCAGCGGGAAATGTTGCCACTCTTGCGCCCCTCGCTTTCAATTTCCGCAAGCACGGATTCCGGGGCCAACCCGTATTCGTCACAGGCTTCCTGGAGCGGACGATTTCCATGGCAGCAGAAATCGAGGCGGTATCGCTGGAAGACACGAGAAGCGGAGGGTTGCTTCACAGCAAGTTCGGCCAGCGTCGTTTGGGTGGTTAACATTACTTTATACCTCACGCCTCTGATTGCACTTGAGAGACCGCATCTTTAATCTTTATGTGTCAATGATTTGTGGGGTTATGTAATGATTTCAATAACTCCTTGGCGTTATGGAAAAAACAGCATCGTTATCAAATACACAACTACAAGCTTTGCTGGAAATCACCCGGGATTTGACGGCGTCTCTGCTTGCCGAAGATCGGTATGCGCGCCTGCTGAACGTCATACGCCGGCTGGTTCCCTGCGACGCCGCGTGTTTGCTGCGGCTTGAAGGACGGGAACTGGTTCCTGTTGCCGCTCACGGGTTGGTTCCGTCGGCGATTACACGTCGCTTCGACCGTCAGGAGCATCCGAGGCTGGACGTGATTCTGAGTTCGAAAGACCCTGTACAGTTTCCTGCCGACAGCCCGCTTGCAGATCCCTTCGACGGACTTCTCGATCTGCCCGGCCATCCATCACCACTGCACGAAACGATTCATGCATGTTTGGGATGCGCACTGACCGAGGGCGGAGAAGTTGTGGGCGCATTGACTGCCGATGCGCGCGATCCGCATGCTTTCGATGATCTCGATATGAAGCTGATTGCGATGCTCGGCGCGCTCGCCGGCGCGGCCGTGCGCACCACGACATTGATCGAGGCCCTGCGGCAGCGCGCCGATCATAAGGGCCGTGTGGCTCGAGAAGTCGTTCGGACTGTGGCTCAGGGCGCGGGAGAGATCCTGGGAACAGGTTCG
>DASTBJ010000774.1:0-11643 GCA_035712125.1 Terriglobia bacterium | reverse complement strand
CGCCGTCGTCAGCGTTGGGGGTCCGGTGAGTTTCTTCAGCAAGAAGCTCAACATTACGGCGTATTTCTCATCCGCCAACGGATTACGGCCTGGAAACGATGTGTGGCTTGATGGGCTGCTCGTGGGTAAAGTCGAGGACGTGGGGCTGAACAACGATCAGTCCATCCCGGGACGAGTGGCCGTTAAGATGGAAATCGACGCCGCCTACACCAACAACATCAGAAAGGATTCTGTCATCGGCATCGAAAGCAATGGATTGCTCGGTGACAAAACGATCCAGATTACGAGCGGTTCCGAGGCCTCCGAAATTGTCGGGGATGGCGGGATTATTCAAGGGACAGAAGTAGGCGGCATCCCCAGAATCATCCAGGGAACAGACGAAATCATCGGAAACTTCAAGACACTCAGCGATAACCTCACGACGATCAGCGAAAACATCATCACGATTTCGGAGAACGTCAATCGCGGGCAAGGCACTCTTGGAAAGATTCTGACGAGTCCCGCAATTCACGACAACCTCAACAACACCCTCGTGGAACTTCAGGAGCTCGTCGAAGACATTCGCGGCGGCCCGGGAACGGCAGGAAAACTCATCTCGGACGATGAGATGTACGTGCGATTTGTTAACCTGCTGACCCGAATGGAAAACATCGTAGGCAAAGTAGAACGCGGTGAAGGCACCGCCGGGAGGCTCATCAACGACCCGGCACTCTTCGACAAGGTCAACGTCGTTCTGGACAGGATCGATTCCATTGCCGGCAGAATCGACCGCGGAGAGGGCAGCCTCGGAAAAATAATGAGAGATGACGCCTTCTATAATGACCTTCGGCAAACCATGGGAGAATTGAACAGTCTCGTTGCCTCGATACAGCATGGTGAAGGCACAACCGGTAAACTCATCAAGGATCCCACACTGTACAACAGCATGAATGTTACGGTTTCGGAGCTGCAGAAGTTCATGTATGACGTGCGGCAGGATCCGAAGAAGTACTTGACGATCCAATTCCGGTTCTTTTAAAGAAACAGACCCAGAGGACGATTTACAAATGAGCGCAGACCCAAGAAAGAAACTCGAAGAAGAAATACAGGCTCTCGAGAAAGAACTCCGCGAAGAGCTGCCCAAGGCGCTCAAGACCGCTGCAGCCCTCGGAGATCTCAGCGAAAATGCCGATTATTCCGCTGCACGCGAGCGGCAGGATTTCGTGCGAGCACGTCTGGGCCAGCTGAAACAGCGGCTAGCCGACCTTTCGCTCGTCAACTTCGACAAGATTCCCCGGGACCGCATTTCGCTCGGTTCCACGGTCGTCCTGCTGGACGTGGACAAGGGTGAGGAAATCACCTACAGGCTCGTCACCAGCGAAGATGCTAATGTCAATCAGGGCCTGATCTCAACGACTTCACCCATCGGTAAGGGCCTGCTTAACAAGAAAGAGGGAGATGAAGTCGAGGTGAAGATTCCGTCGGGAAGCAGAACCTTCGAAGTACTGCGGTTCACGACGCTTCACGACCAGAAAGGCTGAGCGTCGTTGATTCGAACCACATCCATCAGTGGGCTGCTCGGAACGGCCGGCACGGGGATCCTGAATTCGATTGTAAATCTGCTGGCGGCATTCCGTGTGCATCCGAATGTCCTGACGCTGATCGGCCTGGTCATCAACATCTTTGGCGCCGTACTCTTCGCCAAAGGCATGTTTACCTATGCCGGCCTTGTCGTCCTCTTCGCGGGTATCTTCGACATGGTCGATGGAGAGGTTGCGCGGCGCACGAGCCGCGTCACGCGCTTCGGAGCCTTCTTTGACTCGGTCATTGACCGCTACTCCGACATGGTGTTGCTTCTCGGGCTCGCCCTCTGGTACGCCAAACTCGACAAAATTTTCTATGCCGCACTGGTCGTCCTTTCGCTCATCGGTTCGATCATGACCAGCTATACGCGCGCACGCGCGGAATCGCTTATTCCAGCCTGTAAAGTCGGATTCCTGGAACGGCCCGAAAGAATCGTACTGTTGGTTATTGGATCTCTGACGAACCGGCTGGGCGCCGCCATGTGGGTAATGGCGATTCTCTCCAACTGGACGGTCTCCCAGCGCATCTGGTACACGTGGCAGGAGACGAAGAAGCTGGAACGAGCGTAAAAGACGCTACAGCTTCGACGCGTCGCTGGGAATCTTCACGTTGAAGACAGAGTCTGCGAGATTCCTGTTCAAACGGACGTTGGAATACTTGAAGTCCGTTGTGTCGTTACTCCTCATAGTCACCCGCGTCTGCACGGGAATCCACAGTTTAGGATCGAGCCACAACGTCACTTTCTTCACATCGCCGGTTTGACCCGGCAACGACGTGAGGTCCAGAATCTCCGTTACCACTCCGTCAATCGTTTCGCGACCCTTTGCCTCAGCCGTGTAAAACTTCTTGAGGGTCTCTGCGGGCACGCCAAATCCTGTCAGGACAAGGTCAAAAACGCTCCCTCGGGGTCCGATCTTGCTCTCCTGATACGATTTCTGCTCACGAAAAAAAATCAGGGCTTTCTCACCCTTGATCAAAGCCGTCTTCGCCGCATTTTTCGGGCTCGTAATATCCACCAGGACCATCGGAGCGGGCTTGGCTACCTTCATGTAGATTTTCCCGGTTTCCGGAGTCTTCTTGACGCCTACACTCACCTGCTGCTGCACAATCGAAGCCTCAAGAGACTTGAATACCTTCGCCTTTTCATCGAGTCTGGCCAGTATCTGCTCCGCGGTCAGATTCTGACCAACGGCAGCGGTCGTGAGACACAAAAAGATGCATAGCGCGCCTGCAATTCTCATTTTTTATCGCTCCTTCCAGATGGCATATGCAATCACGCGTCCCGTCCAGTTCCGAATCGGCTGAATATGGGACTCGACCACCGGATTCCCCAGAGTCTGTTCCAGCAACCGCACTGCCTTCTTGCGCGTGTTATCCGTGTCAAAGAAGCAGGGTTCCGGAAGTGTGACCGTAAAAATGGCCACACCATTTCTATCGACGGTCTTACTGAGGGTTTCGGTAGCGGACACCCGCATATAGTCGGGCACATCGTCGAACCAGTGCCTTGGAATCAGAAAGAGAAAGGCCAGGATAAGGGCGCAAAGGATATCCCACTGGAAGGAACCGCGGTCGAATGTCCACAGCAGATGACGCTTCATGAAGCTGTCGAATTGACGACTAGGCCATCACGCATTTCGATCAAACGGTTCGTGTACGCGGCCAGTTCGGGATTGTGAGTGACAAGCAGAATCGTCTGCTTGAGCCGGCGGTTCAGTTCCTGGAACATCGTCAGCACGATTTCGGAATTCCTCGTGTCCAACGCTCCGGTTGGCTCGTCGGCCAGCAGGATTGCCGGACGGTTGGTCAGAGAACGGGCGATAGCCACACGTTGCTGCTCGCCACCGGACAATTCGGACGGTTTCCGGTCCATTTTCCCGTCGATCTGAAGGAGCTTCAGAATTTCCGCCAGATGGGCATCCCCCTCGGCAGTGCGCGGTGCGCCGTGGATCTTTCGGGCCACATCGATGTTCTGGCGCGCAGTAAGTGCCGGAAGCAGGTTGAACTTTTGAAAAACGAAACCCAGCTTCTTCCGGCGAATCTCGGTCCGTTCCCGGTCATTCATGCTTGCCGTATCCTGCCCCTCGATCAGCACTTTTCCGCTTGTCGCTCGTGTCATGGCCCCAAGCAGGTGCATCAGCGTGGACTTTCCGCAACCCGACGGTCCCATGATTGCCGCAAGTTCCCCGGCGTTTATACGGATGCTGACGCCGCGCAACGCTTCCACTTCGACCTTACCGACTTTGTAGGTTTTCCTGAGATCGACCGTCTCGAGTAGCACACTCATATCACATCCGTTATTCGTAGGCGAGTGCCTCGATGGGATCCTGCGAAGCGGCCTTATAGGCGGGATACAAGGAGCCAACGATTCCGCTTAGCATGGCAAATATCGCCGCTCGTAAAACCCAGTCGGCAGTGATGATGAGGCTGAGGGTCGGATACACGGACTTCAGCAGAAACATCACGACGAAACTCATGCCGATCCCGAGAGCTGTGCCGATGACGCAAAGGGTGATGGATTCCTGCAGCACCATTAACACGATAAATCTTTTGGAAGCCCCCATCGAGCGAAGAATACCGATCTCTCTCGTCCGTTCCGTAATCGTTGTGTACATGGAGAGGAAAATCACCAGTACACCGATGGCAATGCCCACGAATACGATGACGCGAAACACAACGCCGAGGAGAGGCGCGTTGGAGGCGTACATCAGACTGAGCCAGTCTTCAGCGTCAACGATTTTTCGGCCCTCAAATTCGGAATTCAAACGCGCGATGACAGCTTTCGTCTGCGACTTATCGTGGAGCTTGATATAAAACATCGTGCAGAATCCATCATGCGCTGTCATTTCCTGCGCCGTCTTCAGCGAAATGAAGGCACGCGCACCTTTTCCGTTCCGCACGATGCCGGACACTGTAAATTGACGCCGCAGAATCTCTACTGGACTTCCCACTTTAAGTTGCTTGTCTCCGGCAAATCTATCGTCAATGACCACGTCCTGTGGCTGCGAAAACATCTTTCCGTCGAGGAATATCAGCCCGCCGCTCATCGCTTCGAACGTGGGCGGATCAATCCCCCATATCATCGTAAAGCCTCCACTGGACTCCATTTGGGCGAGAATTGGAGCCGCGGCCTTGACTCCCTCAATCTTGCTGATCTTCTCGCCCAGAACAACCGGCAGTGTGGCTCCGCTCATTCCGATAATCATGGACGCTCCGGAATCCATGAAGATGATCTCGCCCCCAGCACTGGCGATACGTGTGCCCGAATCGGTGATCGCTCCATTCGTCAGCCCAACGAGAAGAAGGATCAGCACAACTTCCAGAGTGACGGCCAGCACGCCGACACCTGTACGTACGGGACGCGCCTTGAGACCGGCCAGAATGATTTGTGTATTCATCGTTGCTGGGTTATTGACGGGGTCTCGTCCGGCACAAACTTGTAGATCTTGGCGTCCGGATGAGAGCCGAACTGAAACATATCCGGAGAGATTCCAGCATTAAAAACGACTTCCTTTGGGTTCAGCTCGATATCAATCGTCGTCTCCGCAGCAGCGAATCGGATCACCACCTTGGCAGGAAAACGAATTCCCGAGGGAAGCGATTCATGCTGACTGTATGTGGTGTCTGTCTCTAATTCGCCATTCCGCGTGAAGGTCTGGCGCCTGACGAGGTCGATGTTCGCCGTCGATAGATCGAACCAGATTCTTTGCAACAGCCGGGCCTCCTTCGCCTCCGCTTCCTCGAGAAAGTCCACGCAATAATACGTGCGAAGCCCGACCGGATTCTTATAGGTAGCTATCCGCGTTGGATTTTGGAGCAACTCCCGGACGTCCGGCGCCAGTGCTTGTCCGATCAGTCGCGGTCTCAGATTCACGAACTTATTGGCTAATACAGACGTTACCAGATGCGCGAATGGCTTATAGGGCGGTCCCTCTTCCATTCCATCAACGTACAGTTCTTTTTTCTGTGTGTTATAGAACTGATACTTTGTTCCATCAGAAACCATCTCAAAGATGGTGATTGGCGCGATGCCGCCTTTGAGCAGGAACCGATCCGGGCGCTCAAGCAGCAGCGCAGCACTTAGAGTGGGAGAGGTCGTTTGCTTCGTGTAGTCTTCTGAGAGAGTCGACCCTTTTAAGTCGACCGACGCTTTCAGGTCCTGAATAGATCCGCCTATGGACTCGAGGCGCTCCAGCGCCTGCTGGCGGGTAAATGGATGGGGCTTAATCGCGGGCTCCACGAACTCGATCTTGGGTTTAAAGCAACCGCTCCCTAGTATCATCACCAAGGGGAGGAGGATTAAGGCTGCACCAGGTCTTTTTCGACGCATCACCGCGTAGACGAGGGCACCCGCCACGATCAGAACCCCCAGGACGGTACCCACGATAGGAGCATTCTCCGCTACCATCTGAATGGCCTGTCTTCCATAGAGAACAGCCAGAATTCCCTCCGTGAAATACCGAACGCTGCGTCCGATGCCCACCGCGGCCATGAATCTCAACCAGGGCATTTGAAAAGCGCCCGCCGTCAGAACAAAAATCTTGAACGGAAGAGGCGGTGGCAACAACGACGGAACGATGACCGCCAGCATTCCATATTTCTGATACCAGCCCCTCACGCGGTCCACCTTGTCACCGGTAAACCGTTTACGGAGCATCGCTTCGCCGCCCTTACGGCCGAGGGTATAGAGTAACGTGCAGCCGATGACCGACCCAATGACGGTCATTGCAGCATACTCCCACATCCGTAAGGGATTGTTGATCGAGAGGCCCATCAGCGCAAGGTCATTGACCTCGGGCAGGGACAGGAACGACGAATCGAAAATCGCGATCAGCATCAATCCCGGAGCTCCCCACGGCTCCAGAGTAGCCAGCAGCCACTGCGATATTGCTTTTAAATACGACATCTGAAAACCGTCGAGTCTAGCATATACATTTCAGCATAAAATAGGCCGCACGAGGACCCTATGAGACTTTCAACACTGTTTATGGCGATGGTCGTCCTTTTCGCGGGTGTTCTTCAGGAAGAGAAAAAGAAAGAACCCTTTGATCCCTTTGCGAATCCGGCAGAAGAACTCGCGAAACGTGCCGAGAAAGCCCAGAAGGAAAAAAGATTCAACGAACTCACCGCGGCTGCCGCTGAATTGAAGGACTTGTCGCAGAAGATGAGCGACGAGATCGAAGCCGGCGGCAAGGACGTGATCTCCGCCAAGTTGTTCACCAACCTCGATCGCGCAGAGAAGCTGATAAAGACCATGCGTGAGAAAGCGAAATAAGCTATCGACGGCAGGCCTCAAAAATGTTTAGAATGAGCACCGTTCCGCGATCAACGGCGATCTGGCTAATACCCTGAAATCAATTAAAACTTGAAACAGAAGAGTCGGTGGCCCGGCCATAGGGGTTGTTCCACAGGCTTTTCACTAGCCTCCAGGGAAACCATTATGAAATTGTTGAAGGCCATCATCCGGCCGAACAAACTGGAAGAAGTGAAAGATGCTTTAACAGCATTGAACGTTACCGGTATGACCGTCACCGAGGTGCGTGGCCATGGACGCCAGAAGGGTCACAAGGCGGTTTACCGAGGCACAGAATACAGCGTGACACTGTTACCCAAGATCATGATTGAGCTGGTGCTCACCGACGATCGCGTCGAAGAAACTCTCAAAGCCATTATCACCACGGCGAGAACCGGCGAAATAGGCGACGGTCGCGTCTTCATTCTTCCCGTGGATCACGGCTACAACATCCGGACGGGCGAGCGCGACACGAACTAAGGCTTTTCCTGCACTCGCCGCTCGCGCGACCGTTTCATGCTGTGCGCTGCCCTCTTAGCTCCGGAGGGCAGCTGCGGCCGGCATCACGACTCCGGGAGCGCCTGCAACAAATCCGCCTCGATCACCTTCTCGATTTCCGGCGACAGTTTCGCGCCCGCCCGCGTCAGGTAGAAGACATCGATTGCACGGTGGCCTTCCGTGGTGATGAGGGCCACCTCAATGTTGCAGTCATGTGACGAGAGAACCTTTCCAATCCGGTACAGCAGTCCGAAAGCATCCTGCGTCACTATCTCGAGGATCGTGCAACGATCGGAGAACTCGTCGTCAAAGTGAATCCGGGAGGGGATAACTGCCTTCCGCTTCTGCCGGAACAGAATGCTGGTCATCTTCCCTTGAAGCAGCTTGTTCAGGTCCACGTTTCCGTCGATAACATCCTTGAGAACCTTGGAGAATCGTTCGACCTCGGACGGGTTCTTGGCAAAGTAGTTGTCGACATCCTCAAAAGTAATCAGATCGAAAATCGTGCCGTGCCTGTTAGAGAATGCCTGTCCTCGAAGGATGTTCATTCCGAAATAGGAAAGCACACCGGTAATTTTCGAGAACAGGAACAGCCGATCCGCCGCCATCACCAGCACTTCATAAATTCGGCCGTCCCTTCGGGCGAGATGCGTCACGATCGGAACCGATTCGAGCTTGCGCGAAAGCGTGAAATGTTCCGCAATGTCTGCCTTCGGCGTGATCCTGAGATACTGGCGAGGAAAGCCGTCCAGAAAGTCCCGGACTTCCTGCGCCGTGATCTTCCGTGGCAGCAGATCAAGGACACTCTGAATGTCGGCCTCGAGCGCCGGCTGTTGTTCGTACCGGTCGTCGGCAAGGCCCAGCGTGAGCAGGTTGTACGTCTCGACGTAGAGCTGCCAGAGGAGATCTTCCTTCCAGGGCGTTAACACTTCCGTATTCACGGCTTTGATATCGGCATAAGTTACCAGGACAAGCATCCGAAGGTTATCGACATTACCCACAAGATCTGCGAACTGCTGAATTACCGAATCATCGCTGAAATCACGACGCAGGATGATCTTCGACATCTCCAGATGATTCTTTATCGCCGCTATCACTTTTTCCGATTGCTCCCGCGGGAGCGCCAGCTGATTGAGAATCACCTTTACGGCTTCCGTGCTCGGATGGACGTGATTCTCCGGGTCATGCCTGTGCGCCTTGCCAATGTCGTGGAAAAGCAGCGACAGCAATATCAGTTCGGGATGCTCAACTTCACTCAGGATCATTGCAAAGCGGTGCTTTGGCGGAAGCTCCTCGATATTGCGAATAGCAATCAGCGAATGTTCGTCGACCGTGTACTTGTGGAAGAAATCGCGAATGACGCGGCAGCGTATATCTTCGAAGTCAGGGAAGATTTTACCCAGCAGGCCGACCTCGTGCATCGCCAGCAGGGTGTCGTAGAGACCGAGCCGGTCTTTCATCATCTCGAGAATTGCGCGACCGGCTCTCGGGTTATTCGCAAGTATTCCCCCCGAGCCGTTCAACCGCTGGCGAATAGCGGACAAGGTCACGGCGTGCAGGATCGCCTTCTTCCGATGCGCTTCGGCAAACGCCTCGATCATGTCGAAGGGGTCGCTGAAGTCGGATTGGATCGCAATTTTGCTCCGGCTGCGGCCAACCTCCTCCTCCCACATGGACGCTCGTCGGGCGATCTGGCTCGCACGGAGGAAATAGTCGCGCATCATGGTTTCAGCCGCCTCGCCGTGGGGCGACTCGCTGTAGCCCAACCTTGGCGCGATCTGTTCCTGATGTTCGTATGAAAGGACGTTGAAGTTTCTTTTCGCCTGGAAGTGAAGATACGTCCGCATACAGTGATGGAAAGCGAGCTTGCGTTCGAGATCCAGTTCCTCAGGACCTTCGAGCGCTTTGCGGACCCAATCGGCCCAGTGGTAGTCCCGTACGCCACCCGGAGCATCCTTCAGATCGGGTTCAAGCTGGAATACGGTTTGACCGAACCGTTCGTAGCGCACCCGCTTAGCCTCCAGGAGACCCCGCAGAAAAACTTCGCGGTGACGTCTCAAAAACCCCGGCAGAACCTCCCTCTGGAATTCGGCAGCCGTAGCCTCATTGCCCGCGAGGTATCGGTTATCCAGAAACGCCGCATAGGACTCGACGTGTGTTGAATCAAACGCTTTGAAATCCGAAGCGACGCGGATCTGATGCCCGACACGAAACGGCAGGTCCCACAGCGGATCAAGCGTCGCCTTCACGACCGATTCGTCCACCTTGTCCTTGAAGAAAAGAAGAAGGTCGAGGTCGGATTCGGGATGCAACGTGCGGCGGCCGTACCCACCGATAGCAAGAAGTGCGAAACCTCTGGAGTTCAGCCGCTCCGACTGTCCCCAAATCTGCAACACGATGTCGTCCACTTTTCGGCAAATCGTTTCTTCAAGGGGAGCGAAGACCGGCTTCGCCAAAAACGCGGCTTTCGCGGTCTCCAGGAATGTTTTCAGCTCCGTACGTGCGGTCACCAGATCCATGGCTCGAATGGTATTACAAAAGCCATGGATTCGAGCATGCAGGAGATTCCGGATCTCTAAGGCTTTTGGGTCGGACGGAGAATGATTTCGCTAATGAAACTGTTGGGTTCCTGGGTAACCAGAGTACGGACCGCGTAAGCCACATCCCCCGGGGAAAGCATCTTCCCGCGAGCCTTACCCTCGCGATGTGGATCCGACGAAAATGTAGTGTCCGTTGAGCCGGGACAGACCACACTGACGCGGATGCCGTGCTGGCGCACCTCCTCGGCCAGGGATTGCGTGAAACCGACCACACCAAACTTCGAGGCGCAATACACCGCCCGTGTTGCCGACCCCACCTTACCGGCGATGGAAGCGATGTTGACGATGTCCCCGCTGCCGCGCGCAATCATCGACGGCAACACCTGCCGGCACGTCATAAAGATGCTTCGGAGGTTTGTGTCGAGAATGGCATCGTAGTCCGAATCCGAAAAGTCTATGACGCGCCCGAAAACGCCGATGCCCGCCGCATTGACGAGAATGTCCGGCGGACCCAGAGTGGAAGCGACGTTCTCGAACAATTTTTGAACGTCGTCTTTTCTCCGGACATCGGTTGGAATGATCGTGGCCGTGCTACCTGCGGCGCGCGCCGATTCCTCCAATTCGGAAGCGCTCCTCGCCGCCAAAGCGACTTTCGCGCCCATTCGGGAAAACTCAAGCGCGATTGCACGCCCAATTCCGCGACCCGCGCCGGTTACGACGGCGATTTTTCCTTCGATGCTGACCATGACTAGTCTCCAGGGACGGCGATTTCCTGATTCTTGTATTGAAGCTGGTAGAGCTTGTAGTACAAACCGCGCCGGGCCAGGAGCTCCTGGTGAGTTCCCACCTCCCGAACCCGGCCCTTGTGCATGACTAGGATCTTATCGCATTTCTGAATCGTCGAAAGGCGATGGGCAATCACAATGGATGTCCGTCCCTCCATGACCCGATCGATTGCCTGCCGGATTTGGATCTCCGTCTCTGTGTCCACGCTGGAAGTCGCTTCATCAAGGATCAACACCTGCGGGTCGTGGGCCAGCGCCCTGGCAAACGCAAGCAACTGACGCTGACCAACAGAGAGCGTCGTTCCTCTCTCATTGACCGGATGGTCGAGACCATCGGTCAGACTTTCGAGGAAGGGCATGAGATTGACGTCTCGGGCGGCAGCCAGGATACGCTCTCGCGGAATATCTGACCCCAGCCGAATATTCGATTCGAGAGTTCCTGAAAAAAGAAAGACATCCTGAAGGACAACGGCGAAGGCCCTTCGCAGGTAGTCCAGATCCAACGACGCAATGTTGTACCCGTCCAGAAGAATTTCTCCCTGCTGAATGTCGTAAAACCGCATCAGCAGACTGGTAGTGGTCGTCTTCCCCGCGCCGGTGTGCCCCACGATGGCAACGGATTCGCCACGGCGCACGTGAAACGAGACGTCGCGGAGGATCCAGTTTTCTTTTTCGTACGCAAACCAGACGTTACGAAACTCGATCTCTCCCTTTGGTGCTTCCGCAGGTAGAACGGGGTTCGCAGGACTCACCACTTCCGGCCGGGTATCCAGAAGTGTAAAGACCCTTTCAGAGCTGGCCATAGCCGACTGCAGGATGTTGTACTTTTCGCTGAGATCCGCAATCGGCCGGAAAAATCGTTCCGAATACTGGATGAATGCCACGAGCACCCCGAGTTCGATCGAGCCCTGAATCATCGCCCCGCCGCCGTACCAGATGATCGTGCCGAGAGCGATCGAACTGAGCA
>DASTBJ010000773.1:0-5281 GCA_035712125.1 Terriglobia bacterium | reverse complement strand
GTGTTGACGTCGAGGACCACTTCCTTGCCCGCGTCAATGGTGACCTTGTCGCCTGCGACGGGTACTTTGCGGTTGGGCCAGGTGGCCGGATCAGACCACTTCGTCGCCTTCGCTGCAGGACTCTGGGCCTGCACGATAGTGAACACGCTGACGAGCAACGATACTGAAATCAACGACATCAGAAGGAACGAGCGATTCTTCTTCCTCATGACATGAGCCTCCGATACCTGAAAAATGACCACGGATCTGCGCGGCACAGGATAGCGTGAAACGGATAGGAGCGTTAGGAGTTTTAAGTGAGATCCGAGGTCTCATTGTCGTCGGTTGCGCGGTTCTCGCTCAAGCCTCAGAATGAACCAGGCGAAACACGATGGCAGCTCCGAAATCCGGTTCGACCGATTTCCTCACGAGTCGCAGGCTTTTGGCCTCGCGACTCCCGGCGGTGTGGTATCGACAACCGGAATCGGCGGCCTCACCCTCGGCGGGGGTAGTCAGACTTGGCTCATCAGAAAATACGGCGCTCGGCGGATAACCTTGTGTCCGCAGACGTCGTGACGGCAAGCGGAGACTTCGTAACGGCCAGCGACAGTGAAAACCAAGACCTGTTCTGGGCCCTTCGTGGCGGCGGGGGAAACTTCGGCGTGGTGACATCGTTCGAATACAAGCTGCACCCAGTTGGGAAGTCTTGATGGTGGCTGCGCGCATCCAGCCGGCGGCAGACGTCTCATCGGCGGCAGTTCGATATCGCGGAGTTGAACTGCGAACTGCAGGGACCGACCGCGACCGGAAGTTGAACGCGCGAATCGCCGAACTGCGTAAGCGCTTTGTCGATGGTCCTGTGCTTGTTCTTCCGGGCACGGGCGGGGGCACCTTTGATATCAGGGGAGCTATCGCGATCCCCGGAAGCGGCACCGTTTACTTTTCAACCTATCGGTTCGCTGGTGATTGGGGGACGATGGAGGCATCCAACGGAGTACTGTTGTCGCCCGATCGCGCGACACGTATTTTGCCCGGGCCGTTCCGTACGGAGGGCCGCACACTGATTGGTGACGGCTGGAGAGTGACCGTGGCATCCGGCTGGTCAGTCCGTTCCGGACCACGACCCACCGATTCCCAAGTCCTTCGTGACGATCGCTGAAGAGGCCTTGAACATGTGGGTGAAAGAAGCAGAGACGTCCCGCGAATTTTCGGTGAAAATGCGCAGTGCGAGCTTGATTGGAGTTGGCATGAAACTATCTCGTCCTATTTTGCTGATCAGTGCTGCAATAGCCGTTTTCGTAACCTGCGCCGTTGGAGTGGCGCAGCAAACTGAAGAGCCTCAGCAGATAGCCGATCCCGATTTCAAGCCGGCCGTCGAGAGGCCGTCATACACCACGGTTGGTCCATTCGTTGTCCTTGATGAAGCCCACGGGAATTTTCACACCGCTTCGGGGCGCTACAAGCCATTTGCCGATCTGCTTCAAGCGGACGGCTACCGCGTCGCTGCCGGAGCCCAGCCTTTCACAGCGGCCGCTCTCCAGGAGACACAGGTGCTGGTGATCGCGAATGCCTTGGGGTCGGGCATCACGCCCGCCAACATCAATGACCCACCATCTGCCTTCGCGGATGCCGAATGCGATGCCGTCCGCGATTGGGTTCGGGGAGGCGGATCGCTGCTCTTGATTGCGGACCACGCGCCCTTTGGGGCCACGGCCGCGTCCCTGGCATCCCGTTTCGGTGTTGAGATGGGAAAAGGCTACGCGTGGACCGTGAGTAATAATAGTCCCGAACCCTCAACGACGATTGCTTACTCGCGCGAGAACGGTAGATTAGGCGACCATGCAATCACTCGCGGGATCACGCGAGTCGTCGCGTTCACAGGCCAGTCCCTCAGCGTGCCTTCCGGGGCTACCGTGCTGTTGAGGTTCGGCGACGGCGCCTACGAGTCGACTGGCGCGGACGCCCAGGGAGACATGGAGGCATTCCGCGGCGGAAAACCGCATGCAGCGCGAAACATCACAGGCCGTGCGCAGGGAATCGCCTTCGAGTACGGCATCGGGCGCCTGGTGATTATGGGCGAAGCCGCGATGTTCTCAGCGCAGGTCGCGAGATTCACCGACCCCTCGGGCCGAGGCAACGAGATCAAGATGGGAATGAATGTCCCGGGCAACGACAACCGGCAGTTCCTGTTGAATATCATGCATTGGCTTACCCGACTCGGTGAGTGACAGGAAATGGATAACTGCGGATTATGCGAATAATCGGCGAGATGCTGTGGCCCGCGCGAGTTAAGGAGACTTGGCATTACTCCCTTCGCGTTCAAGGTGTCCTGTAAGAACCGTCTCCTCTTTTCCGGCAGTACGCATCCGGCTACCCAATGCCTCGATGTGGCGCAGCATTACACTTGGAAACGCCTTGGGAACCGACGCCAGATGGTCACGCATCGCAGCCGGTAGTCGATCCTGGCTTACCGCGATAATTGGCAGTCCCGCCAAGAACAATAGAACCGCATAGGTCAATCGAGCGAATAGTGCGGATCCAAGCATTGTCGTTCACTGCATTAGATGCGTAAGCACCACCGTAGTTCGTTCCCCATGAGTCTTCATCGATCTCGAGGTATAAGGAGCCGCTGGTGAGGCCCATGGTCCAGAAACTGTCGTGGTTACACACGGCCCGCTTGCCCGCGACGTAATTGTCGGGTGAAGTGGTCTTCAATCAAAACGAGACCGTAAACGCATCAATCCCAAAATTCGCGTTAGCGACGTCGCCGCTATTAATGGTGTCTGAGCCTCCAGCGAATGAGGCGCCTCCTCCAATCTTTCCCGTTGTAGCCGTGGCCCCGGTGATGCTTCCATCAGCCGAGTTCGCTGTAGAGTCGGATGCGCTAAGCGTTACGCCATCCCCAAAGTGGTAGACGACTTTAAAATTGCTCTCCCATGCGGCTTCAGCGTTCCCGTGAAAGGTGCTGATGCCCGGATCCCCGATCCCCAGGTAGATCGTCGTGCCGACGCCGCCGCTCGCTCTGACACACATTTCGATCGTGCCAGTAGCTCCGTTGTAGGAGACCATTTCGAAGTCGTTGTACCGAACCGTCAAGGCTAAATCGGAATAGGGCACAACGTCATCGCCCTGTGCGTCGGTGACCTGTCCCCCGTTGCTCGTTGTCTTGAGCGCAGGATTCGTCCAGTAGATGCAGAACGGGAAATTGGTCTGCGACGATGGCATCCGCCCCGGCTGAACGGTGAAAGGACCGCCTTTGTATGCGAAGCTCGCCCATGCTGGTGTGCACCAGACAAGTAGCAATCCTGAGCAAGTACCGCTTAATCATCAATTCGTTTCCACTCCTGCCCGCGGTTGGAGCCAGGCTTAGGGCCGAAAACATGGTGACAATAGTCACCTTGCGCCACTACATGCTCTTGAAATTGAGGTTCATGCGGCCGCCGCCCAGTGCGGTACTGTAATGGCGTCATTCCTGTTACGCGGCGAAACGTCCTGCAAAAGGTCGTACCATCTACGAATCCGGAGTCCTGAGCGATCTCGGTAACGGATTTGTCGCCAGAGTCGAGCATCTGGACAGCTCTAAAAATGCGGACAAAGTCGATCCAGTACTCAAAGGTGACGCCCGTCTTCCTGCGGAGATAGGTGGCGAAGTGGGTGTACTCGAGTGAAGCGATCCTTGCCGCTTGGGCAAGCGACAGAGCTTGGCCCGGATTCTCGGCCACATGCTGCAGTACTTTCTTCAATGGCGCGTAATACTCAAACGATCTCCAAATGACCTGCAAGCTCTTTTGCAAGATAAACGGCCCGACATCGGGTGGAAGAAAACGAAGCTGCGAACTTGTGATCAAGTCTGAAGGTTCTAGGCGGGCGAGAATTGCCGTGCTGCCCTCTTGGAGCGTCGGACAAAGCAGCGGAAGTCGTATCCGCGATGTTCCACCAAGCATTTTGGCGAGAACTTCAACTCTAAGCAATCGTTCGGAAAACCGCGGTATCCTACCAGACGGAAAACCTGACTTGAAATGAATTTTGTGATTCATGACCTCTGTCCAATCCCGGCGTGATGAGCGCTTCAAGGTGAGAACTGTCGACGGAAAGTCCTATCTACTGCGGTGTGATACTGGGAGCGGTGAATGGACGCTGCAGAGCGGATTCGATGGAGCGGAACTCTGCGGAGTCGAAGATTGACGGCTGCGAGCGATGTCGAAATGACGAGGATGAACTTCCCTTGGGTTGGATCCTTGCTGAGGTGATCGGCAAGCACGGGCTAGGATGCGCAGGTCGAGCCGCAGCGGTTAGGTTGCTCCTTCAACGATCTTCCAATACGAGTCTTTCCTAACCACCTTGCCGTCTCGAAACTCCCAATGGTCGCATCCACGGACACGCAACCGGCGTCCCTCAGGAGTGGTACCGGTCAACAGCCACTCCGACACACCCAGATCTCCACTGACCCAGTGCCGCTCATCGCCGTAGTGCACGTCTGGGAGCCCTTTAAAGCGGGTAGCGAGCGCCTCACGCACGGAAGGTTTGCCCGTGAATCGTTGCCCCCAGGGTTCCGGACCTCGAGGCATGTCCAGTGAGCAGTCGTCGGCAAAAAACTCCATAATGGCGTCCAGATCGTGCGCATTAAATGCGTCAGCGATCGCCTTCAGAGTTTGGATGGAGACCGACTGATGTCTACCCATGAAACTCCCTACCTTTGGAGCACTAATACTGACCCATACCTTATCAGGAAGAACTGCGAACGCGGCATTCGTTGCGTTGTTTGAGATGCCTGATGATTTGGAGAGTTACGCTCAAACGAATTATTGGAGCCGGCCTGTCTAATAGGCATTTGGGAAATTGGCGAATCTGAACCGCCCCCGGGTTTCCCGGAGACCGTTTTAGTTGACTCCTGCCGCGACGGCCGGAGCAGTTCGGTTGCGATAGTACATCTGTTCGAACTCCGTCGGAGGAACATAACCGATCGGTTCGAGCAGACGCCGCTGGTTGTACCAGCAAACCCAGTCGAGCGTGGCGAACTCCACGTGATCGACGCCTCGCCAGGGACCTTCTCGACGAATGACTTCCGTTTTGAACAAACCGATGACCGATTCGGCGAGTGCGTTGTCATAAGAATCGCCGATGCTTCCCACCGAAGGTTCGATGCCCGCCTCGGCCAATCGTTCGGTGTAGCGAATCGATAAATACTGAACGCCGCGATCGCTGTGATGTATCAGCCCGTCGATGTCGGATCGGGACCATAACGCTTGTTCTAATGCATCGAGGGCGATGTCGGTGCGTAGCGACTGGGCCGTCCTCCACC
>DASTBJ010000772.1:0-8206 GCA_035712125.1 Terriglobia bacterium | reverse complement strand
ATCTATACGGACGCGTTTCAAAGAGCTGGGTACTGGATCTCCTCGGCCGGTTCGTGTTCCTCTTCCCTGGCGTAACGCAGGGCCACAAACCGGTACGCCTTTTCCCAACCGTCGGGTTGATAGACAAACTCGCATTGCTCGTCCGCATCTGTTTTCGGCGAAGCTTTAACAGTCGGCTTGTTCCCAGTTGTCCGACCAGCCGCGAGGTCTTGCGCGCCACGATCACGAATCCACAATTCCCCTCTTCGTACGCCTGCACGGCGTCGGCGCAATAAAATCCCGAATCCGCCCGCGCCGATATCTCTCGGATGCCCTCGGGCAGGGTGGCGAGGCCTGCTTCAGGTGGTCGTAAATCTGTTTGCCGGTCAGACGGTCGGCATTTCGCAATTCGCCCCAAAGGTATTCCCGCGTCTCGGCGATGAACGTCAGCAAGGGCTGATAGCTTTTCTTTCCTTTGGTTCTTCGGGTTGTAGCTCTTGCCGGCGCCCATCTGATTGCCGCAGAGCGTCTGCACCGTCGTGTCGGTGTCCAGGGTAACCGCCTGCAATCGGATGTTGGCCGACTCCCAAACCCGCTGCCGCATCGTTTGCTGGATCGACAAGATCTGCCGTGCCCACGTTCAAGTGCAGCGATGCCAGAAACCGCCATAACGTCGATTGTCCCGGCAAGCGCAGTTCCTTCAAAATCCCCGTCAGCATCGGATCTCCCGCGATGAACCGCAGTTGATTCAAACGCGGAAAGCCGATGTTGAGCCCAAGCACGATGCCCAACAGGAACTTGTACAGGCTGATCACGCGCGTCTCTCGACTGCATGTGATCATTTCCTCCACCAATTGAAACCCTAGCTTCTCCAACATCGTCGCTATCGGCAGTAACCCGCCGTAAGCGGTCAGATTCTTTCCGCTGAATTCGTATGGCGTGGAGGCACTGACTTTATTGGGGCTCCGAATGGGTCTCTTGAAATGCTTGTCTGGCAGGCGTTTTCTTCCCCTATGCTCTTTCTCGTTCTTCACCATTTGGGTGACCTCTCGGGATTGAATTCCTCTGAGTTCGCCCTCAGAGGAATTTGCTTTCTATCCCGTCTTTATCGGGGTCACCAAATGGTTTCTTTTTCTCCTACCGCTATTCAGTTCGGTCGCGGCGTGCATAAACTCAGGTTACACATTCGGCGAATAATTCTAAAACGGTCGCAGAAACTGTGCATGGAATCGACAGAGAGTTCGGAAACTCCAAGCACCTAGATAGCATGGAAGGGCGGTATTTTCATGCTATCGATAATTCTTGCCAGCTGACGTTTAACCAGAGTATTGTTCCCTCGCGCTGTCAATAACAAACACTTTCACGGTATCGCGTGCCTCTACTCATGACGTCGCGATCTAATGCATTTGGAGAAACCGACATGAAGAGAAAGATGAGAAAGATGGTTCTTTGTATCGGCGCGCTATTGACTGCCATCTTAGTGGTCGAAGTGTCCAGCAGTTTTAAGTTTTTGGCGCCTGTTTGCGAGACTGCCATTGCCTGGGTGCGGAACCACTCGTCGGATCTACCGACCACAACAGCGGATTTTCTGGGATACCCGGCCGTATACAGAGCCGCGATCTTTACGGAGGTGTCAGAAGAGCGACGGACTAAGTTTTACCGTGAAGGCCTACGAAGGTTAGATGGAATGTTCGACTTATCTGTGGACCAGCGTGCGAGGCTTGAGGAGCTCATCGCGCTGATAACTCCGTCCCTTTACAAGTATGGCGATAAAGATCCGAGCTACGTGAAAGTAAAGGAAGCAACCGATAAGCTTTCGATCCTTCTGCCCCGAGCGAAACGCACAGAGATTTCGCCGATTTGGCGGACGGGCGATTTTAAATATAGTGATGCCATGAACCACTTCACTCCTTGGTTTGTGGATACCCGTCGACGTTACTTGGATAAAGTCGCGTCACTTATGTCGGTTCAAGCCGCTCCTTGCAACTGCTACTACAATTGGGATTGCGCCGCCGGATGCAATTGCATCTTAAGCGGTATCACTTGTCAAGAACGGCTCAATGGATGCGGATCTGGTGGATCGCAGAAATGTGATGGGCTATGCTCCACTACGTGCAGTGGCTAATGTGCGCGAGTTGTTCAGCCGGTTCCAAGTCCCGTTGTTAATCGATGACCATAAGATAAGCTCGAGGGCACTGTCGGTTACGACGTGCCCTTTTTGACCACCGTAGACTCGCATTTTACAATTTACCTTGTTCACCGCTGTATGTGGATGGCATTAAACATGCAGTGCACATTTCGAACGATGGACGTGAATAGAAGATTCACGATAGGCGTTCTGCTAGTCACGCTCCTGGCCTACGCTAAACTTATATTGCCAACCCAGCTTGACGGCGGCAATTGGGTCGCCGTATCTGGCACGGTCTTCCGTTCGGGGACGAGCGAGCCGCTATCCAAAGCTCAAGTTGAAATCACCTCGGCCGATGTCGGAAGCTTAAGAGATTACAGTTACATCGTTGGCCTTCATAACGCAGCGAAGGCTAGACATGGTGTATTTACAACTTGGACCAATGAACGAGGGGTGTTCTCGTTCCCTAAGATCCCGGCTGGGCGCTATAAGCTCTCCGCGACGCGCAATGGTTATTCTCGCAACGAATACAGGCCGGATGGCCGACAAGCACAAGGTGCTGTTCTGGCCTTAGCTCCGGGTGACGACATAAAAGAACTGAAGATTTCGTTAACTCCGGCAGCTACAATCAGCGGTACGGTTCTCAACGAAAGGAAAAACCCCGTCACCCATGCTAGCGTGCAGGCCATGCTCCTCGAGTACCTACCTGGCGGTAGGCGAGGTTACAGACTCATACAGGCTGTACCAACAAACGATTTGGGACAATACCGATTGTACTGGTTGCCACCTGGAGAGTACTTAGTAGCCCTCGAATATGGAAAAACAGCACGACACGAAAATGTACCCACGGTTCCAGAAAACCGAAACATCTGGTTGCCGGATCAAGACTATCCGCGTTTTTTTTACCCTAACACTACGGATGTAACGGCCGCTAAGCCTATCGTCATCTCAGGAGGAAGAGACGTTACGGGCATTGATTTTGGCCTGTCACAAAACCGACTAGCTACTCTGACTGGCGAGATAGTCATGGCGAACGGTGCAGCCCAGTTGAAGCCTATGACAATCTTTGCTGTTCCCTTGTCATTGCTTGATGGACCTTTTTCTTCCGCACAAAAGTCGGATCCAAATGGCAAATTTAGTATCAAAAATGTTCCCGTCGGATCATATGCGCTTCGCGCCTTATCTTTTGATAGGTCACAGGAACTAGTCTCTCCCGCAGTCGTTGTTAATGTACTTGGAAAGGATCTAGACAACATCCGTATTCCGCTATACGCGCCGGTCCGTATTCGCGGACGTATTCAGGTCCAAGGCACGCGAGAGCCTTTCAATTTCGCAAGGCTACTTGTTAGGTTTAGTGGACCGCTTGGGCAAGTTGAAACATTCGATGGTATAACCAACTCTGATGGGAGCTTCACCGCTGAAGGCGGCGGCTGGCCAGGTGATTTCAACGTTTCCATTCTTGGTTTGCCGTCACCATTCTTTCTGAAGGATGTCGTTATTCAGGGTAATAGCGTCCTCTCATCAGGTTTGCGTATCGGTTCTGACACACCTCCTGAAATCACGCTAGTAGTCACCCGACACGCTGGCGTTGTTTCTGGTACCGTCGTTGGCAGCGATCTGAGGCATAAGCCTGCAGTCGAGGTGGTCTTCGTCCCTTCAGATAATCTGCGAGGCCGCCATGATCGATATTTGCGTACCATGACCGACCTTTCGGGCGAATTTCGCATCGAAAGCCCTCCGCCGGGAGAGTATATGGTCTACGCATTCGAAGACGTTCGTGCCACATCCTATTATGACGCAGAGTTTCTCAAGAAGTACGAGTTCAGAGGAACAAGGGCTGCGATCAATGAGAATGTTGACAATACACTGACTCTCAGATTGATTCCCAAGGAGGATAATTAGTGGCAAGATGGTTAGCCGTATTACCATTCTTACTGTTACCACAAACTCACGAAATTTTTGAGGGACGAGTGGTGCACGCTGGTACCGTAGAGTCTTCTCCTATAGGAAACGCAACGATCGAACTGAACGGCGCAAGCCAGACTATAATCACAAAGACAGATGATAACGGTTACTTTCGTCATGACGTCCCGACCGGCCAATACAAAATAACAATAACTGCTGCGGGCTACATGGCGGGTCCACTGCCTGAGCGAGGAATGTCTGGACCCGGGTCTCTTGTTACCGTAGCGGAAGCGACCAAGCTCGGCCCATTTCTATTCAAGCTCGCACCAACGGGGACTATCGCTGGCATAGTTCGGGACCATGACAATGAACCATTAGCAGGGATTCTTGTGCAAGCGTTGAAGGCGCGGTATGCCGGCGATCGCTACGTTTTGTCTCCGATCGCTTTTGCACGGACGGATGACCGCGGGGAATATAGACTGTATTGGCTCACTCCCGACGAATATGTCGTCAGCGCAACCTATGCTGCACTCTCCGCGAACGGTCCCAGATTTGTTCCGGCCAATCCCAATATAGCTCCGCCGCCGAGCGGGTATTTACCAACGTTTTTCCCAGGCGTAACAGATGTCTTGCAGGCACGAGAGATACTACTGAAAGCCGGAGAAACGCTAAGTAATGTTGACTTCCAGTTTCGACCAAATCCGGTAGTCTCAATTTCCGGCAAAGTGACCGATGTGAGAACTGGACGCGGCGTCCCAGCACAAGTCCGATTGATCGGAAGAGACAGAGTTGTTGTAGATGGGGTCTGGTTCGATGTGCAAGCAGCGACTTCAGGCGAGTACCGATTAAGTGATGTGCCGCCAGGAAAGTACGTACTCAGCGCGACTCTGCGATCTGGGGACCCGATGTCAACATTTCAACTTTTAGATGTGATGGACAAAGAAATTAAGAATGCAGATCTTCTATTGGATTCTGGTGTAACGCTGTCGGGACGAATTATCCAGGACGGTCCAGTTGCCAACCTGACTAAGGTTACGATAACGCTCGTTGCCACGCCATTTCCCGTCTCAGTGCAATTGGAGAGTGCAAGCGTGCAACCTGATACAACATTTCAGATACTGCATGTACCACGCGGTACCTATCAAGTACGTGTCGCTGGCGTTTCAGGGGATGCTTATGTTAAAGAGATACGGTTCGCGGGTCGGGAATTGATGGATTCCACTATCGCGATCAACGAGCCCCCGGGCGACACACTGGACATTCTCTTAAGTTCTTCGGGAGGACGTCTAACTGGCAAGGTGACCGATTCCAACAACTCTTCTTATCCCGCCGCTCAGGTTGTCTTGATCCCGGAACCCCGTTTACGAAACAATCCCTTGAACTACAAAAGGGTAACTGCGGACCAAAATGGAGATTTCGCAGTTCGAGGCATTGCGCCGGGACGTTATACCCTATTAGCATTACCGTTTATTGAGGGCGCGGAGCACCTGAATCCTAAGTTCATCCAAGGGTACGAAGCCGGGTTGGAAATCGACGTTCAGCCGGGCAGAGACATCGCTATTAGGCTCGCGATAGCGGCCCAAACGCAGTAAGTGAGGGACAGCCAGTCAGCATCGGGAATGCGAACTCACAGTGGAGGCCGATGTCAATGATCGATCAAGCGACGCTGAGAAACTCGCGGCTTGGACACTTTTTATCGCTCATTCTGGGACCTACGCGATGAATGGTAACGAAGTTACTCTCCGGCAGATCGTGGCAAACAACCCGAGCGTAGTGGTTCCTGGAAATTATGTGACGTTCGAAGTGAATGGCAAGTGAGCGGGTTATGCGGTTGCGGCAGAAGACGAATCAGCCAAGTCCTATCATTGCACCCTTTAGAGCTATATTGGAACGTATCGAATAGACTAGCTACTTTCCGGCGCGAAAATAGGCAGTTGAATCGGCGGTACCAACGGTAGAGTCGTTAGTTGCCCGACCGATTCATTTTTTCTTCCTGCGGGTCGTCTTTCTGCGATTTTTTCAACCTTTCGCCGCCTGAATTGCCAACGCGCTTCCTATATTGATGAGGTTGTCGGAGATCAATCCCAGCCCGACCCATCGCTTCATGCCGTCATCGCCTCTATATCGACAGCGGTGGAGACCGTGACGTCGCTTAAGAATGCTTGATTCGGCCGACACGATTCTCGACTTCGACCATAGTGACGATGACTCTGATGGCTTCGATCTCTTCCACCTCTTCATGATGCTCAAAACCATCGTCAACGTACTCGACCGAGCCCTTTCCCAGGCTGTGCTCAAAGGACCTGCGTCTTCCCAGACTCTGCCAGCCCGCGGATTCTGCGCGCCGGAACTTAAGATTTCTCCGTTCATGCACTCTTAGTCGCGGCTCGCGTGCGCACCTTCTGGCTTTCAGCCCTCATTTTTGCGCCGGAAAGTAGCTAGCCTGACTTTCGCAACAACAGGGACTGAGCCAGCATAAGTTGTTTGGAATGAGTAAAGGCTAGGTCAAGGTCTCCACCACAGAATGGTGCGGGGGGATTGCCGCCGTGATGCGGGGAGGTGGCTGCGGGGGAAGTTCCAGATGCAGATGGTGCAGCATAAGTTGGAGGTCGCGATCGGGTTGGGTGTAGCGGGGGAGGATCAGGCAGCGGCCATCGGATGTCGGAATGTGGACGTCGATCATCTGGATCGAAGCGAGTTTGTCGAGCACGGCCGCGGGCGTGAGGCCGGGCGCGTATGCGATTAAGCGATGCTTCAAGGTAACCTGAAGACAGTAGGCCAGAAATGCGACGAAAATGTGCGCGTCGGCACGTTCTTCTTTTTGGTGAAAGATCGGACGAATCTTCAGATCGGTCTTGACGGTTCGAAATGCCAGCTCAATCTGTGTCAGTTGCACATAGAGAGCCCAAAGTTTGGCCGGATCCTCATCAATCAGATTTGAGCGCAGCAGGTAGTGACCGTCGCGTTCCTGGGCCGCTTTGAGTTTCGCTTTATCAAGCCGGAACTTGAAAGTCTCGCGCGTGACCGGTTCATCTTTGCCAGGCAACTGAATGGAGACCAATCCGAAAGCACGTCCCGCATCTTTCTTTGCTGCTCCAATGCGCATCAGCAGCGTGTCGCGAGGGGGCAGGCTATGACGCATCGCGCGCAACCGCCGCAGCAGACGTGCCAGCCGGCGCCGGCGCATGGCCGTTTCTTTGTCTTTCCGCCCGCTGCTTTTGGCCAACACGTAGAGTTCGTTGTCATGCGTGTAGAGTTTGACGTCGACCGAGTCGCGCACCTTCTGCCAGGGCAAGTCCAACCAGTGCGTTTCGTGCTGCCCGATTTTGCTTTTCGGTGTTCCCACCAGATAAAACGTTTGCCGCTGGGGATCGCGCAACTCCTTAAGAATTTCCTCGGTCGGGATGCCGCGATCCATCACCCAGGTCCGCTTGGCTTTGCCATACACGGCCTCGATGTGTTTTAGGAAGTCCTTCAATGTCGAGCGGTCGCTGGTGTTGCCGTCCATGACTTCGTAGGCCAACGGAAAACCATCCGTGGTCACGACCAACGCAATGACTACCTGCAAGCAATCCGGACGGCCATCGCGGCTGTAGCCGCGCTTGGCTTTCGGATTGTCGTGCATTTCGCCTTCGAAGTACGTGCTGGTCAAGCCGTAGAGCAAGGCCTCGAATTCCGCCGCAAACAAATCGGCCCACTTCTGCCGCAGCCACTTGAATAACTCTTGTTTGTGATCCAGCAGACGATCCAGACATCGATACAGCCGATCCTTATCGGCGACACGGAAGTCGGTTCCCAATAGATCTCCCATCGCGCTGGCCAAGTACCAGTGACGATGAAGCCGGAACTCACTGCCTGGATCGATGAGCCGGTTGACTACCAACAACTGCAGTACTTTCTCCCAGCCGATCGTCTGACGGCCTTCGCCAAATCGTTCCTGCCAGAATTGGTCCAGGCCCAGTTGCTTCCAGATCTCGCAACCTAACCAGCAATTGCCAAACGCACGCGGGTGGCGTAGCTGCAATCCATTCAACAGAAGTTGAACGGCATTGTGAGCATCATCGGGAACGGCGCGGTCTTCCGAGAAAAGGCTTACCGTCTCGAGCGCCTCTTCCTCTTCGTCGAAGACTTCTACGCTCTTCCGCCAAGCTGCTTGTTGCGTATCGTTGATTTCGCCCAGATAGAGAACGGTTC
>DASTBJ010000771.1:0-3522 GCA_035712125.1 Terriglobia bacterium | reverse complement strand
TCAACCGTTGCTTGGAAAACCTTGAAGGGTTTTCCACAATTACCACAGGCTCGACGGCAGTTATTAAACAGTTCAACTAACAACCCGGAGTCTCACCCATGTCTCCGGACACGTCTCACCCATGTCTCCGGACATACAGGCTGAGGAGGGGAGTTGTGACGATTTTCATCCTTCGTTGTGAGCAACGCTCATGTACGACTGCATGCAAATCCGAACCTAGAAATTTCAAATTGGAGGGGAAGAACTCCCATCCTCAACCGAGAGAGCAAATCCGAGGCGCGCCTCGGCTGGGGTTGTTTTGGTCAAGAATACCGATTACCTGGCCAGCACCACCCCGGCGCCTCGCTCCACCCCTGGCTGCGTTCCGTGCAGCCCTTCGCTGCGGTTTTGCAAGCGAGCCACAGCGAGCCACTCTGGGTTTAGTTCTCCACGAGAACCGCACCCCGAAAAATGCGAGGACCAGGATACTCAACAGTTATGCAGTTGAGATCATCGTCAAATTTTATTTTGGACAGATGGGCCTCTGCTGAGGGAGGGTGTAATTTTCGAAGAAGGATGCGTCCGATTTCAAAATTCTTCCGCAAAAATGGAAACAAGTAGTCTGACCCGGATTTTTGCGCTTACATCCTTCGGGGAACGGGGATGCCCATCATATCCAGCGCTTTTGTCAGCGCGTGCTGAACCACTACGAGCACCGACAGATAAAACATCCGCCGCGCTGTGTCCTGTTCGGTAATGACCCTGTAGCGGTGATAGAACAGATTAAACCGCTGCGCGAGCGTAAACGCATACTTCGCGGTCGTTGCGGGCTCCAGTGTTTGGATCGTCTGAGCCGCAATCTCGTCGAGCCGTGAGGCGGTGTAGATCAGTTCCCAGATATCGTCAGCTTCATTCAGGTGGCTCTCAATGGGCGCATCGGCGACGTATCCCGGAAGACTCTGCACGGAAAAACTGGCGTCCGTCTCCGCCATCTTTCTCAGAATGTTTCCGGCTCGCACTGCGGTGTATTGAAGATACGGTCCTGTTTCCCCGTCGAAATTCAGCGCTTCCTTGAAATCGAATGCAATGATCGCGGTGCGGGTAAATTTCAACAGAAAGTAACGCAACGCACCGACGGCGATCTGATGCGCAGTCTCTCGAACATCGGCTTCCGCCAGATCCGGATTGCGCTGCCGGACCTCGCCCTCCGCGTTTGCTTCCAGCATGTTCAGCAGGTCATCCGCCTTCACCCCCTGACCCTTTCTGCCGGACACCTCGATATGCGGCCGCTTTCGATCTTCCGGAGACAACGTCACGCCCAGCTGTTCGGCGCAGGATGGGGTGAGCGCAACCATTTCATAGCTGAAGTGAATGGAATGTTTCACCTGGTCTTCGTATCCGAGGCCGAGGAGTCCCTGGCGGACGACATTCTGCAGATACGATTGCCGGACATCGATGACGTTATAAACCGTCTTTCCATGACCAAATTCCGGATGGACCGGCTCGCCAGGCGTCGATGACGTAACCCAGACGTCGTGCGCGCCCCCAAGTCGCCGGTAATGAAAGTCCTGTTCCAGTAATCCCAGCTTCCACAGCTGGTAGGCGATATCTTTCCCGACGTACGTCACGGTTCCGTTGGATCGAACGATGATCTTGTCATCGTCGTATCCCTCGGTATCGATGCGCATGACCCAGCAACCCTTGTTCTTGCCCTCGTTTTCAAAAAAGATCGCGTTGCGGGATTTCAGTTGCTCAAACGCGTAATCCCAGAACTTGAGGTGAAGAATGTCGCTTTCGCGTGGAAGCAGGTCGTAACGAACGCCGATCCGATCCATTGTCGCCAGATGACAGTTAACGATGGTCATGGCGACCAGAGTCGCCATTTCGGCCGTCTCGTTTCCGTCCTCTTCAATTTCCTTCAGCGTTCGGGCTCTAAGCGCGTGTTTGGGATCTTCGGCTTCGTAAAAGGCGCTGACTCGCGCGTAGAGGTCCCAGCAGTAATAGTCAAACTTCACCTGGGGATCCGCGATCAGCTCGCGCACGTCCCCGACAGACTTTTTTTCCAGATAGAGAAATCCCACGAGGACATCCGCAACCTGGACGCCCGTGTTATCGATATAGTTCTGAACTTCGACACGGCCGCCGCAGGCCTTCAGTATCCGCACAAACGTATCGCCAATTGCCGCATTGCGCAGGTGGCCAATGTGCGCTGCTTTGTTCGGATTGATGTTCGTGTGTTCGACCACGACCTTCCCCTGGTCCGTCGTCGTAATGGCCAGCGTCCGATGCGTGACCAGCTGGTCGAAGGCATCCCTGAACACAACAGCGCGATCGAGGAAGAAGTTGATATAGCCCGCTCCCGCAAGCTCAATCTTGCGAACACCGGGAACGTCCCCTATCGAGCGAATCAATTCCTCGGCGACGCTGCGTGGCGCTTTCTTCACCTTCCTGGCGAGTTCAAAACAGACTGGTGACGCAAGTTCACCCAGTTCGACCTTCGGTGTCAGATTAAGTACGACGTCGTCGATCTCAACGTTGAACAGCGACCGGATAGCCGATCGCAGCGCATCCTTGATGCGCGTCTGTATCTGCAGTTGCATACGCGAGAAATCTTACCATGCCGCATGTCGGGGTATTTTCGGCCGGCACGCCGGTGGTAGCATCTCGGAAGCATGAAGACTCTGTACTTTGACTGTTTCTCAGGCATCAGCGGAGACATGACGATTGGTGCTTTGCTGGATCTGGGCCTCGACCTGGAATACTTGAGAGCAGAACTCCGCAAGCTACCGGTCGAAGGTTACGAACTGCAGTCTTCGCGAGTCGTTCGCGCGAATATCAGCGCCATGAAGTTCGATGTCGTTGTCGGCAATGGCGCACAAGATCACCGACATGGACACGAGCCGCACCATCATCACAACCATCACGGCCATCACCAGAGGGCGTCCGACATTCTCTTGATGATCCGGCAGAGCAGTCTGAATGCGAACGCGAAACGCATTGCTGCGGAAATTTTTACAAAGCTGGCAATCTCAGAAGGCAGGGTTCACCACATCCCACCCGAAGACGTCGAGTTTCATGAGGTCGGTGCGGTGGACTCGATTGTGGATACGGTTGGCGCAGCAATCGGCTTCGACGCTCTTGCCTTGGAACGCTTCATCTGTTCGCCTATCAATGTCGGCAGTGGCTTCATCCACTGCCAGCATGGGGTTTACCCGGTACCGACTCCTGCGACGGCGGATTTGCTCCGCCAGGCGACCATCTACTCAAAGCACGCAACGACCGAACTCGTGACGCCGACGGGAGCTGCTATTCTCGCGGCCGTTGTCGGGGAATTCGGGCAGCTCAGCGGTGTTTCTATAGAACAGATAGGGTACGGAGCCGGAACAAAGCAGTTTCAGGATTTTCCCAATTGCCTTCGGCTGATGGTGTGTAGCGAGCGCAAAAATGAGGCGCGTGAGCACGAGCCTCCCGCGATCGATACGATTGTTGTGATTGAGGCGAATATCGATGACATGGCGCCACAGAATCTCGCCTTTGTGACCG
>DASTBJ010000770.1:0-5928 GCA_035712125.1 Terriglobia bacterium | reverse complement strand
GCGGAGTTCTTCGGAACTTTGTGCCGGCCTTTGTGAGCCGAGGTGTTGTGCAACTGAGCGCCTATATCGATTCCATTCTTTCGAGCTACCTTCCCACGGGAGCCATCAGCGGTCTGCTGAATGCCCAGGCCCTTTACATTCTGCCGGTCAGCCTCTTCGGTATGTCGGTCTCGGCGGCTGAATTGCCCGCGATGTCAGGAGCCCTCGAGTCGCATCCTGATGGCCGAGACGCGGTGCGACGGCGGCTCGATGCAGGACTGAGGCAAATCGCATTTTTCGTCATCCCTTCGGCCGTGAGCTTTCTCGCGCTGGGAGACGTTGTTGCCGGCGTGCTCCAGGTGGGACGAATCACGAGGACCGATACCCTCTACGTATGGGGCATTCTTGCCGGTGCCTCCCTCGGCCTCCTGGCGACGACACTGGGCCGGCTCTACTCTTCCACCTATTATGCCCTCCGAGACACCCGCACGCCCCTGCGCTACGCGCTGCTGCGCGTCGGACTCGCGACGGTGCTGGGCTACGTCTTTGCTTTCTATCTGCCCCGGTGGCTGAACATCCCGGATGTATGGGGTGCGGCTGGATTAACATTATCGGCGGCTATCGTCGGATGGGTCGAAATGATCCTATTGCGGAGGACCTTGAATTCCCGTATTGGAAAGACCGGCTTGCCTCCGGCGTACGTCCTCAAGCTTGTGTCCGCCGCTGCCGCTGGTGCCGCAGTTGCGTGGGGCGTCAAGATAGCGTTGCCGGTCCTTCCACCGATCATTGCGGTTTTTCCCATACTCGGAGCTTATGGGCTTGTTTATCTCGGCATCACCGCTGCGTTGGGAATCCCTGAGATCTCAAGACTTCTTTCCCGCATTCCGCGACGCCGAGCCTGACGTTTCCGCTCTTCGTTAATTACTGCAACGCGCGGCCTGATCGACGTACTTCGTGAATGCGGCATTCAGCACAGAATTAACGCGATTCGATCCAGGGACACGCTCGAGGATCGGGCCCAGAAAGCGTCCGTAGTTGGCAAGAACGGAGGTGTCGTTCGCGTAAACGGCTCTTTCGACGGCCGCGATGGTTTCCGGTGTAAACACTTCCACACGTCCGACAAATACTCTCGCGACCTTCACGGGCCTGGGCTCGATGGTTAGCGGCAGCATTGCATCAACCATCGTTTCGGGCACGATGTAAAAGATCCGCGTCCCTTCTTCGAACCAGGAATCGCGCCATGTTTCCACCATGGCCTTGGCCTCTCTGGCGTAAAGGCCGCGATCGACCAGGGCGGATTCAAGCTCGACCAGAAGTGCTTCGAAGTTACTGGTCAGGGCTGGCGTGTCGACGACGATTTCGGCCTTTGTCGTGTCCAGAACCGTGTAGCCCAGTCGGTCACCGCGTCGCTCAAACAGAATGGCGTGTGGTTTCCCTTCGAGATGGTTGACGTTAATCTTTCCAGCATTCGTGACCGTTACATTGATCGGAACCGCGAAGCCGCCGACACCACGATAGAAGAGAAACTTCTCATTCTGGCCAGCTACACGAATCGGATTGGCGTCTGTCGAGCGCGCGGCGTAATAGTGGCTGGTGCTTTTGGAAGTTGGAAAGGAAACCTTCGCGTCTGCGGCTAATACTTCGACGTTTTTCCAGTTGATCGAAGCATTGGTGTTCAGCGATCTGTCGAGGACCCCGGTTTGCAGCGAGGTCTGGTTTACCTTGGCAGTCGGGTACCACTCTGTGATGAAGCCCTTGGGGAACGCTACGCGTACATCGACCCGCTGCGGTTGGTCCGTATAGAAGTAGAGGACAGGTGTTTCCATCCGAATGGGGGCGACTAACTGGCTTCTCGCCTGGAGATAAGTAAGCTGTTTTCTGCCTGTGTTGACGGCAATGGGACCCAACGACTTGAAGAGGCGGTTTTCAAACTCGACGAAGCAGGGCAGATCTGCGGGCCCGGAAAGCGGAAGCCACATGGCCACTTTCCCGTCTGCGCCTGCGACCGAGGTGAAGGTTCCCCATTCATGGACCGTCATGCCCGCGGGCTTCGCCACATCATCCTTGGATGCGAACGATGTTACGCCGGGCATGGCGATCAAGGTCAATACCGCTACCATGAGTGCGATTGTTCTGGCCATAGTCTCCTCCGATATCTTTACTCGCGTACCTTGGTTACAAACGTCAGTTTGCTTGTACCTGCGCTCGCGGTGACTTCCCAGCAACCAGCGGCAGGAAACGTCATGCCTAGTGCGATGTAGGCCGTTTGAAATGGTTCTGCCGGCCCAACATTGAGTTGGGGCGCGTCTCCATCAAGTCGCTTCGCGACAATGGAGAGTTCAGTGTTTGCCGGCCTCATCCAGACAGTTGTGACTGGCCGGTTCGCCACATAAGGCTGGTCAGAGACCCAGATGGTCCGATCGTCGCTAATGATCCAGGGTCCGCTGCCGAGGGCGACCTTTTCGATGGAACTGGTCTTTCTCTGCACCGTGCTGGGCGTGACACCGCAGGGTGCCGGCAACGGACGGGCTGGACCGACGATGTCGACACTATGGGAGGCGTTGGATGTTATTTCGGCCGCGGCCGGTAATGCCATAGGCGCCGAACTGGCTGCCGGAACCTCCATCTTCATTGCTAGGGGACTCATGCGACTTGTTGAAACTTCGGTCCCGGGCACCAGGGGTGGAGCAGCAGGGCTTGCCGCCGCGTCATAAGGCGAAGCGGCAGCGGTCGAAGTGCGGGTTGTGGACGGCTGCCCTGCAAGCTCTGCAACCTTTGTAACTTCTCGTCCCGGTTTCACCGCTGCAAGCGGCAGCGTTAACGCAACAGCAACGCCGGCAACAACGAGGACGGCCCACGGTGTCGCGGCTAACCGGTTCAAAGACGGATTGAGCAGAGCGACGAGGCGCTGCTCCAGGTGTGAAGGCTGGGCCATCGCGAGGATCGGGGATTGCAGGCGTTCCTCTCTGCGGAGCGCGCGAGTCATTGCCAGCAGTTCTTCCGCATAGCAATGTGCTGCGGCGCCAAGACGTATCACCGCGTCGTCACATGCGTGTTCGCTTTCGCGACGCAGGCGGTTCGAAGCAAGCCAGAATATGGGATTAAACCAGTAGATGGCGCGGGCCGCATCGGCCAGGACTTGAACGAACCAGTCGTGCCGCTGGATATGCGCCAGCTCGTGAGCAAGTACCATACGAATGCGGTCGTCGGGCCAGCTTTCTGCGTCTCGCGGAAGAAGGACACGTGGAACAAGGATTCCCCATGTGCCAAGGAAGGGCACGGAGCGGTTCTGCAAAAGACGTACGGACCGGTGGATCCCAAGATTTCGGCGGACCTCGTCGGCGAGGCGACTCCACCGGGCATCCTCTACAGGCTCTGCCCCAATGGCCACCCATGCCAGCCTGCCCGCGCTGTACAACAACAGCAGGATTCCTGCGGCTGCTCCTGCGATCCAGATACCGATCGCAATCTGCTGAACGACTTCCAGGGGAACGATAAGCCTTTCGACCAATGCGGCGACAGGCACGGCCAGGCTCGTGCGCCAGGACGGCAGCGTGACAGTGAACAGCGGCACCGCCATTGCGCCGATCAAGCCGGCGGTCCAGACCGCATGGCGGACCGCTGCCGATTGTTTTTTCATCAACGATGCAATAAGAGCTGCGATCGCGAGAACAATCGCCGACTTGATCATCGCGCCAATCATTTGCGCGTTCCCTTCTTTGCCTTGTCGATCAGATCTGAAAGACGGTCGAGTTCTTCCTCGGAGAGTTTTCTGCCCGATCCCAACAGCGTTGACAGCATCTTTTCCGTTGAACCCTCAAAGAACGTCTCAATGGTGTGAAACAACGCCGATTGCCGCACGGCATGGCGCGGTGTCACGGGAAGATAGACGAAGCGTAGTCCATGCTCTTCATGGCGCACGTGACCCTTCTCTTCAAGTACGCGCAGCTGCGTTCGAACCGTGGACGAGTGTTTGTCATCCTGCAACTCGGCGATGACTTCATTCGCCGTCGCTTTGCCGAGCCTGTAGAGGATATCCATGATTTGCCGTTCCCGGCGGCTGAGAGTTGAAAATGGATTCTTTGGCATATTAGTTAGTTTGATAACAAGATGTGTAGAAAAATAACACCTGTGCCACCGGCGGGTCAAAGAAAAAAACAGGTAAGAAGTTTTTCTCTTACCGAGCGAGCCTGCGGCGGATCCTGTCGAACTCTCCGGACTCCTCCACTGCGTTCCTCTGTGCCGGCAGGTACTGGATCTCAGTGAAGCTGTTCAGGAGTCGCTCCTGAAGTGACGGCTCCCCGCTGAGGAAATTCTGTTTTTTGGCTGCGGAAATCGAATCCAGAAAGGCTACAAAACCTCGTGGGTCGTATCCGGCTTTCCACGCGTACTGAATTCCCAGCTGGTCGGCTTCCTTCTCGAGCTTCTCACTGGTTCCGTTCATGACACGCACCAGCGCCCCGCTCAATCCTTCGACACCGTAGCCGATTCCGTAGTACGCCGCGGGGCTGACGGCGCCGGCTGTGAAAATGCCCGTCGCAATCTGGGTGAGGGGTACGACGAGCTTCGACATCCAGGACGCTTTCGCGGACCGTGCGGCGTGACGCGCCGCGATTCGCGCAATCTCCCGCGACAGAACACCTGCCAGTTCCGATTCCGTGTGTGCCGCGCGAATCACTCCCGTCGTCACATAAAGAAAGCCGCCCGGCAGAGCGAGGGTTGTCAGTTCTTCGCTGTCCAGTACCGTAACGTGCAGCGGCACCTTTAGATCGGAATTTGCCGCGATTCTGGCCGCAATGCCCTGTACGTAGGCCCGGACCTCGTGGTCTTCGACTTCACGGGGAAGCCATCCACTGGCGGCCATTTGGCGGGCTGCTTTTCGGCCTTGCTCGATGTCCTGATCGGCATCCTCCACGAACGACCTATACCCGATGTCTTCGGCATCCCCGTGCGTGCGGGACCGCGCCTGACCGCCGGCGACCTCCTGCCGTATCTCTTCCCGCCGCTCCGGCCAGTGCTCTGCAAGCCAGAGCTTCGTCAGCTGCAACTCATACGTCGACGGTATTGTGTGCTCACGCTCGATCGCCTTTTCTCGCAGCACGCGCTCGAGGGAGGCGATTTCGATATGAAGGTGGGCCCTTCTCTTTGCGGCTGCCTCCGTATCTGCAGATCCCTGTTTGTTCAGCGCCTGCAATTGCTCCCTGGCGGATTCCAGCTTTTCGTTCCAGCCTCGCTCCAGTTGATTCAACTCTTGAATCTTCTGGTCCCGCTCATCAATGAGACTGGAGCGCAAAGCCTTTATTGCAGCTCGATATTCGCCTTCAAAACCTTGAACTTGCAGAAGTTCTACAAAAGGCTGATGCAGTGATTCCCGGGGGGATAGTGAAACGAGCTCCTGATCCGGAGTCGGGGGGATCAAAAGCGCGAGGGAAAGCGCGTAAAGTATAAACACAGACCCTCCTTTAAACAGTCGCTATGGTGGGGGTTGACGGCTTTGCCGATAAAACGTCACTTAAACGCCGAAGATCCAGCCTTCTCGCCTGGCCAGGGGCCTCCTGGCATCGTCGACGATCCACATGGAAGGCAGCGCTGCAAACCGCCGAAGCCCGGCCACCGAAAGCAACGCGTCGGTTTCATGGTCGGAAAACTCAGTCAGTCCGCGCCGAGACAGAGGGTTTGACTCGAAGTGCGCCAGCGCTGTGTTCAAACCCGAGAGTGATCGCAACTTGCCGGTCGAACCCGTGGCTGATTTCCGAAACAGAGTCGGGTAGATCTCCACGATTACAGAGCTATGGATTTCCTCAAGCGGCCAGAAGCTGACCCGTGTTTTGTGGCCGGAGCGAATTTGATTCAGTACGCGAATACCCGTGAGCGATGCCTTCCCGACCTGTTTACTCCCCAGAAGCTTGTACACCGAGTCCGGGTATGTTTTCGTGGCCTCGGCGCAGG
>DASTBJ010000769.1:0-38907 GCA_035712125.1 Terriglobia bacterium | reverse complement strand
TGTAGAGTAGGCCCGCGAGCAAGTCGCGGGCCCCTCGTCGAACCGGACGTGCAGATTTCCCGCATCCGGCTCTCATGTGAACAAACGAGCAGAGCGATCACGCGACGGTGTCAAGGACCGCAGACCCAGATCACGAAGATGCGCATAAAGGCTGCGGCCTTCGGGCGCACGATACGGACGCTGGCTGCGGCGACTGAGATGAATCCGCAAACGTTGCTGCACATAGTAGTTGAGATTCCGGTAGGCTTTGCCGGGATAGCCCAGTCTGAAATATGCCGCCCATCCATGAAGGCTGCGATTGAGGTCCGCAAGCAAGACCGGAGTCGGTTTGAACCCGTACCGACTGTGGGTAAGAGCTCGTACAACGGACCGCTGCTTCAGCAACGCTTTCTTCGAAGGGAACACATTCAAATACGCAGGCTGACCTGGCCGACTCCGGTCATAGCGGAACGTATAGCCTAGGAAATCCAGACTCGCTCCAGCGTGCCGGAGATGCACGACCCGTGTCTTCTCCCGGTTGAGCTTCAGCCCCATCCACTGCTCCAGCTTCGATTCGATAAACTCTCCCAGTTGCCTGGACTGATAGCGTGCCAGCACCACAAAGTCATCGGCGTAGCGCACCAGCTTTGCGTTGGCCCACCGCGCCGGTCCGTCGATGCGGTGAAACACCTTATCGAACCAGTGCAGGTAGATATTCGACAGCAATGGCGAGATCACCCCACCTTGCGGTGTCCCGGTGGTAGTCCGGCTCACCTTCGGCGGTTGTCCATCCGGCTGTTCCTCTACCACTGCCGTTTCCAGCCACATCCGGATCAGCTTCAATACCGACCGGTCGGCAACCCGCATCGCCACACAGGCCATCAGTTGTTGATGCGGAATCGAATCAAAGTACCCCTTCAGATCCGCATCGTAGACGGCCTGATAGCCCGCTCGCAGATGCGTTCGAATTTCCTTCAGGGCATCATGGGCCGATCGGTCGCTGCGGAACCCATAGCTACAGTCTAGAAAATCCGCCTCGAATATCGGTTCCAGGATCAGGAACGCTGCCATCTGGATCACACGATCCCGTATCGTCGGGATTCCCAGTGGCCGCAGCTTCCCATTGGCTTTCTCAATCCATACCCGACGTACAGGCTGTGGCTGGTAGGTTTTCTGCCGCAACGACTGCTCGATCTCCGCCAGAAAGCCCACAACTCCGGCTTCGCTGTTCTCGATCATCGCCATCGTCACGCCGTCCACCCCGGGCGCTCCTTTGTTGGCCTTCACCCGTTTCCAGGCCGTCTCCAGTACGTCACGCCGAAAGATCCGGTCATACAAGACATAGAACCGAAACTTTGGCTCTCGCTTCGCTTTCTCGTTCAGCTTCTGTCTCAGTTGAAAGAGTTTCTCCGGCATGCTCACCTCCGGCCCGATCTCCGGCGCCCTCAGTTGCCATTCCGGTTGTCCCGTAGTGGGATTTTCATCCAAGCGGCTCTTTCCTCCTCTTACAGTTGCTCGCTCACATTCAGCCCCTTCGCTCCGCGGTCGTTACCCGTTTCATCGCTACTATGGGCTGTCCGACTCCCGCAAAAAAAACCGCGGGTCTCCCAGGTTCCTGGTCCTTCTTTCATCACGCGCTGCCCCCTAACACCCCGGAGAGTTCGGTGTCTGCCGATATCCGCTTCTTCAACACCGATGTCAGGCTTCATCCGATTTGGAAGACTGGCCACTCTCTCATTTATTTCTAACGAGGCCGAACTGGGTTCGCTTTCGCTGCGGCTCATGATTTCGCCTTGCAAGGCTTCGTGTTGCGGATTGCTCCAATTCCACACGCTTGCGCGGCTATCTTGATGAACGGATCATTTCAAGGACAAGCTCCTTTCAGCTTGTGAGATGGACCAAGCTTTACCTGGCGCACCAAATCCGAAATTGGAAATCTCAAATTGGACGACTAACCCGACGACCGACAGTCCAAATTAAGATTTCCAATTTCGGATTTGAACTGCAGGATTCGTCCAATTTCGAAATTTCCGATTTCCGATCCTGATTTTTTCACCCCCTCACTTGAGGTTCTTAACAGTCGTCGTCGCAAGCGCGACAAACTCCTCCACACTCTTCGATTTAAGATCCTCTCCTGACCGCAGCCGGACCGAGACGGCTCCGCCTTCCTGCTCGCGATCTCCGACGACCAGCATGTACGGTATCTTCTGCAGCTGGGCATTGCGGATCTTGGCATTCATTCGCTCCTCGCCGGCGTCGATGTCGGCACGCAACCCTGCCGCCTTCAATCGCGCTTGAACATCGGCGCAGTAGTCTTTATGGCGGTCCGCAATGGGAATGATCATTGCCTGGACAGGAGAGAGCCAAACCGGTAAAGCGCCGCCATGGTGTTCGAGCAAGACACCGAAAAATCGCTCCATACTCCCGAGCAAAGCGCGATGAATCATGAACGGACGATGCGGCGCGCCGTCTTCGCCAACATAAGTCAGGTTGAACCGCTCGGGCAGATTGAAATCGAACTGAACGGTGCTGAGCTGCCACGGGCGTCCAATCGCGTCCTTGACGATCAAGTCGATCTTCGGACCGTAGAAGGCGCCGTCCGCTTCATTGATCTGATAGGGAATGCCTGAGCGCTTCAACGTCTCTTCGAGAGCCGCTTCTGCGACGTCCCAGTCTTCTTCGCGACCTACACGCTTCGGCGGGCGCGTGCTCAAAAACAGCTCGAACGTGTCAAAGCCGAATGCGCGCAGGATATCGAGACTGAAGTTGAGCACCTTGTCGATTTCCGCCGGCATCTGATCCGGGCGACAGAACAGATGCGCGTCGTCCTGTGTGAAGCCGCGGACGCGGGTCAATCCGTGAAGCACGCCGCTGCGCTCGAACCGATACACGGTGCCCCACTCTGCCAGGCGCATCGGCAGCTCCCGATAGGATCGCCTCGAGTTCCCGAAAATGTTCACGTGGAACGGACAGTTCATCGGCTTGAGGTAATAGAGCTGTTCGTCGATCTTAATCGGCGCATACATGTTCTCGGCGTAGAACCCCAGATGGCCGCTGGTCTCCCAGAGCGTCGCACGGCCGATGTGAGGGGTGTAAACGAAGTCGTACCCGGATTCCAGGTGCCGTTGCTTACAATATTCCTCCGCCAGATGGCGGATGAGTCCCCCCTTCGGGTGCCACAGGATCAATCCGCCGCCAACCGTGTCGGGCTGAATGCTGAAGAGATCCAGATCCTGACCCAACTTGCGATGGTCCCGCTTCTTTGCCTCTTCCAGCCGAACGAAATAAGCGTCGAGCTCCTTTCGAGTATCGAAGGCGACGCCGTAGACCCGCTGCATCTGCTCGCGCGACTGGTCGCCCCGCCAGTAGGCGCCCGACACACGGGTGAGCTTGAAGCTGTCGGGGGCGATCTCTCGCGTGTTCTTCACATGCGGGCCCCGGCAAAGGTCGGTAAAGGTCCCGGTCTTGTAGACGCTGACTTCGGTAACGCTGTCTCCTACAAGGTTCGTATCATCAAGTTCGGCAACGGCCGTGGTACCGCGCGCTTTCAGGTCGCGAAGGAGTTCCACCTTGAAAACCTGTTGCATTCCGCCGAAAACGTTAATCGCTTCATCCGTAGGCATTTCCGACCGATCGAAGGACAGTCCCTGACTGACTTTCTGCCTCATCCTCTTCTCGATCTCCGCGAGATCATCGGGCGTCAACGTACGCCCAAGACTAACGTCGTAGTAGAAGCCGTCTTCAATGACAGGTCCGACTCCAAACCGCGCTTCCGGAAACATTTCCTGGATGCACGCGGCCATCAGGTGGGCGAGAGAGTGACGTTTGGTATCCAATGCTTCGTTCTTAGGCATAGCTGTGGTGTATTCCTGGAATTTTTGAGGTCCCCTCGCGCCCCACGTTGCCGTGTGGTGAGGGGGTTACGTGAAAAGTGTTCGGTGCCGGCGTTCGATTGAAAGAAGTTGTGCCTTCAAATGAACACCTCCGGCATAACCGGTAAGTGAACCATCCCGCCCGACGACACGATGGCAAGGAATAACGACCGCAAGTGGGTTGTCGTGGTTGGCCATTCCAACGGCTCGGGCTGCACCAGGACGTCCGATGGCTTTCGCAATGTCACCGTAAGAGCGGGTTTCCCCGTACGGAATCCGTTGCAACTCGCTCCAGACCGCTTTCTGAAAATCGGTACCCTCGATATCGAGCGGAAGATCGAATTGGGTCCTCTTTCCTTGAAAGTATTCCGTGAGCTGATCGACCGTTTCCTGGCTTGCATTCGCTTCGGGAACCGCACCCTCGGGAACCGCGTTCCCGAACTTTATGGAGGCGAGGCCCTTGTCTGAGACAGCGAGGGTAAGTGGTCCCATCGGGCTGTTTATCACGGCGTAATGCATGGAGCGAGAGTAACCCAAAGAACTCGCATGGCACAAGACCACTGATATATACTCCGCGCCAGATTCCCCATGGGCAAACGTCTCTTTATATTGGCCTTATCGTTTTGGATCCTATCTCCGGCGCGGCCGATCCCCGTAGCGGCGACGATTCAGTCCGGGGCGAATTCCGCAGGCGCTCAATATCGGGCAGTAGTTAACCAATACTGCGTCACGTGTCATAACCAGACCCTGAAAACAGCGGGACTATCGCTTGAAGCGATTGATTTCAACAACATTGCCGCCAACGCCGATGTTTGGGAAAAGGTGGTCCGAAAGCTGCGGTCGGGAATGATGCCGCCGCAGGGCAAACCGAAGCCCGACGACGCAGTTCGGAATAACCTCGCGTCCTGGCTGGTGACCAACCTTGACCGAGCAGCGGAAAGACGGCCCGATCCTGGGCGTCCCTTGCTTCGGCGGTTGAACCGGGCGGAATACGCGAACGCAGTCCGCGATCTGCTCGCGCTCGAAGTGGACCCCGCGACTTTGCTGCCACCGGATGATTCCGGTTACGGATTCGACAACAATGCGGACATTCTCGTTGTTTCCCCGGTTCTGTTGGAGCGCTACTTGTCGGCAGCGGGTCAGATCAGTTCCCTTGCAGTTGGCGATCCCGATACCCGGCCGGGGAGCCAGACTATTCGGATCCGGCAGGATGCGTCGCAGGACCGGCACATCGAAGGCCTCCCCTTGGGGACGGTGGGTGGAGCGCTCGCGAAAGTGAATCTTCCTCTCGACGGTGAATATGCGATCTCGGTTCGATACTTCCGCACCAACCTGGGCGCCATGCGAGGCCTGGAGTACCCGCATGAAGTCGAAATCACAGTCGACGGCGAACGCGTCCACCTCGGTAAGTTTGGTGGCGACGCGGATTTCAAGTGGGCGCTCGAAAACATCACGCTCGCTGCGGACGATGCAGAGCGACGATCGGCGACGCGGGTAAACCTGAAGGCGGGGCCTCGAGAGATCGGGGTGGCATTCATCGAAAAGCCGGGAGAAAACACACTCCGGCTCCAGCCGTTTATTCGGAGTTCGAACGATACTCTGGATCCGTCCGGACACGCCCACATCGATTCATTCACCATCACCGGACCATTTAACGCGACGGGCCCCGGCGATACGCCGAGCCGCCGGAGGGTGTTTGTCTGCAGACCAAAGAACGCGGCTGACGAGGAGCCTTGTGCACGAAAAATTCTCGCCACACTTGTTCATCGGGCGTATCGCGGATTGGAGAAACCGACGGACATCGAAAGGCTGATGTCGTTTTACAAGACCGAACGCGCCGGCAAAGACTTCGAGAAGGGTATCCAGGTGGCGCTGCAGAGAGTGCTCTCGAGTCCCAAGTTCATTTTCAGAACAGAAACGAACCCTACGAACGTGGCTGCAGGATCCGTGTATCGAGTAAACGACCTCGAGATGGCGTCGCGCCTATCGTTCTTTCTATGGAGCAGCATTCCCGATGATGAGCTCCTCACCGCGGCAGCACAGGGACGATTGAGGACCGCCGCTGCTATGGACCAGCAGGTGCGCCGCATGTTGGCGGATCCCAAAGCGCACGCTCTCGTTCAGAACTTCGCCGGCCAATGGTTATATCTGCGGAATCTGAAGAACCAAATACCCAACTCGCTTGAGTTTCCGGACTTCGATGACAACCTGCGCCACGCACTTCAGCGCGAGACGGAGTTATTCTTCTACAGCATTATTCAGGAAGACCGGAATGTGCTGGATCTCATGACCGCCGAGTACACGTTCGTGAATGAACGCCTCGCGAAGCACTACGGGATTCCGAATGTTTATGGAAGTCATTTCCGTCGCGTCGCGATCGCGGACGACGCACGTAAGGGACTGCTGGGACAAGGCAGCATTCTGATGGTGACCTCGCATACAGATCGGACTTCACCCGTCGTTCGCGGAAAGTGGATCCTGGAAAATCTGATGGGAGCGCCACCACCACCCCCACCCGCGATGGTTCCTCCTTTGAAGGAGAGCGCGGTGCGCGAGGGCAAGATTCTGTCGATGAGAGAACGGATGGAGGAGCATCGAGAGAACCCGGCATGCTCCGGCTGTCACAGCATCATGGATCCCATCGGTTTCGCTATGGAGAACTTTGATGCAGTAGGCGCCTGGAGAACCCACGAAGCTCGTTTGCCCATCGATGCTTCCGGACAGTTGTTGGATGGAACGAAGGTCAATGGTGTGATCGATCTCAAGAAAGCGCTATTGCGGGATCCTGAGATATTCGTCGAGACCTTCACAGAGAAACTCATGACTTATGCGCTCGGCAGGGGTCTCGCGCATTACGATATGCCCACGGTCCGCGCGATCGTGCGAGACTCTGCGCGAAGCAACTACAGGTTTTCATCGATTGTTTCAGAAATCGTCCAGAGCACACCGTTCCAGATGAGAGTCAAGGCGTCAGGTAGCAGCAACTAAGGAGGGAGACCATGTTCATTACAAAGATGCATTTATCCCGACGCGCCGTTCTGCGCGGCATGGGCGCGACGCTGGCCCTGCCATTTCTCGAGGCCATGTCACCCGCTCTGACCGCTACTGCCAAAGCCGCCGCGAATCCGAAGCAACGCCGGTTCGGCGTCGCCATGGTTCCTCTTGGAGAGCGGCCGGGTTTTTGGAATCCGAAGAATACAGGCGCGGACTTCGACTTTTCTCCGATCCTGAAACCGCTCGAGCCGTTCCGGAACCATCTGACTGTCGTGTCTAATTTGTGCAATCCGCTGGACGGCCATGCTGTCAGTGTGGGGGCCTGGCTCACCGGGTCAACTCCCAAGCGCACTATCGCCGAAGACGTGCTGGCAGGAATCTCCATCGACCAGGTCATCGCCGGTCAGATCGGTCAGGAAACGGTCTATCCATCGCTTGAGCTGGCGACAGAAGACTTCACCGGATACATCGGCGGGTGCGATCCGGCGTATTCGTGCGCCTACATGAACACGATCTCATGGCGTAATCCCACGACCCCGCTTCCCATGGAGATCAACCCCAGAATCGTTTTTGAGCGTCTGTTTGGGAGACCAGGCACCAGCGCTCAGCGCATTGAACGCATGACGAGAGATCGCAGCATTCTCGATTCCGTGAAACAGGATGTTGCGGATCTTGAAGCGAGTCTGGGTCCGGGTGACCGCAAACGCCTGGAGGCTTATCTCGAGAACGTGCGGGAAATCGAACGCCGTATTGAGCGAGCGGAGCAGCAGGCAACGACCGAAATCCGAGTGCCGGACGCTCCGATTGGAATTCCGGAATCCTTCGAAGACCATGCCATGCTGCAGTTCGATCTGCTGGCACTGGCACTTGAAGCCGATATCACGCGCGTCTTCACATACATGATCAGCCGCGATGCGAGCCAGCGGGTGTATCCAAACCTCGGGTTGACCGAGCCGCACCATTCGATGTCGCATCACGGCGGCGATGAGTCGAAGATCCAGAATCTCGTGAAGCTGAATACGTACCACATTTCGTTGTTCGGACGATTTCTCGAGAAGCTGCGTTCTACTCCGGATGGTGACGGGTCATTGCTGGATCATTCGTTGATCCTGTGGGGCAGCGGCATGAGCGAGAGCAATACGCACTCCAGGCTGGACATTCCAACGTTGCTTGTTGGAGGGGGTGCAGGTCTTTTGAAGGGCAACAGGCACATTCAGGCTCCGCCGCAGACACCGTTTGCGAACCTGCTGTTGGATCTCGCGCAGAAGTTCGGCGGAGAGACAGCAAAGTACGGGACGCTGAGTACAGGGAGGTTCGAGGTTTAGTGCGAGGACGGAAACACAAACTTGCGGCAAGGAGTCTGGCAACGTTTCTGGTCGTGCTCTCCGTTGCTGCCGGCATGCGTGCCGCCCAGAATGACCGCCGCCTGATCGACGCCGCAAAGCAGGGAAACAAGGCGACTATTCGAACGCTCCTGAAAGAGAGAGTTCCCGTTAATGCCGTCGCGACAGACGGCACGACCGCTCTGCATTGGGCGGTGCGCTCCGATGACATGGAAGCGGTCAAGTTGCTCCTGCAGGCCGGCGCGAATGCCCGCCTGACCGATCGCTACGGCATCAGTCCATTGAAATTCGCGGCAGAAAATGGGAACGCTGGGATGATCGAGCTTCTTCTGAAAGCCGGCGCGGATCCCGATGCAACGCTCCCGACGGGTGAAACCGCTCTGATGACGGCCGCGCATACCGGTAAACCCGACGCAGTCGGCATGCTCCTGTCCCATGGAGCAAAACCTAACCAGCGCGAACAGCGCTTCGGTGAAACAGCCATGATGTGGGCCGCCGCGGAAAACAATGCGGCCGCGATTCGAGTGCTTGCAGACGGCGGTGGGGACCTCAACGCGAAGTCCAGACTGATGGAGTTCCCGGAGTTCAAGTTCCTTACTTCCGGTATGGTCATAACCGCGTTGCCGAAGGGCGGCTGGACGCCGCTGATGTACGCGGCCCGCCAGGGTTCCATGGAAGCGGCTCGAGCCCTGGTGGAAGCGGGCGCAAACCCGAATCTGACGGACCCCGATGGAACGACGGCCACGATCGTTGCCATCATCAACGCACATTTTGATCTTGCGGCGATGCTGGCGGAGAAAGGCGCTGATCTCAACATTGCGGACAGTTCGGGGATGACAGCGCTCTACGCTGCAGTGGATATGCATACGCTGGCCCCAATGCTGAGTCGTCCGGCGCCGAAGGTGATCGATAAACTGGATGCGGCCGCGCTCGTGCCGGTTCTGTTAAAGCACGGAGCCAATCCCAATGTCGGATTGAAGAAGCCCATCATCGGCCGGCATCACGATTCCGGGGATGCGTCCATGGGCGAAGGCACGACGGCGCTAATGCGCGCCGCGAAATCCTCGGACTTTGAAGTTATCAAGGCACTGATTCAGGGAGGCGCCAACCCATCGCTCACACAGAAGGATTACTCCAACATGGCGATGATCCTGATGAATGGTCGCGGCGCTGGAAACGAATCAGCCATCCTCGAAACGATCAAGCTGGGGGTGGCGCATGGTCTCGATATTGACGCCTTCAATGCCAATGGCCAGACACTTCTTCATATCGCCGTGCAGCGCGGCAACAACCTGATCGTTCGATATCTCGCCGAGAGTGGCGCCAAGCTCGACATGAAGAACAAACAAGGCCGCACTCCGATGGATCTGGCACTGGGTGTTGGAGCGGGCCCGGGCGGGCCCCCAGCTCCGGGAGCGGGTGGCCGCGGCGCACGAGGCGGCGGCCCCGGCGGCGGCGGCAGTAATCTTGCCGCTGCGACGATCCTTCGCGAATTCCTCAGATGACTCCGCGTGTTCTGATCCTCGCGTTCCTTATCGTTTCCGGCACCGCTTCGACTGCGCGCGCACAGGAAGCGCGGATCTGGACCGGCATTTTCAGCAACGAGCAGGCCGAACGCGGCAAAGCAGACTTCGCCCAAAGCTGCACACGCTGTCACGGTCAGGACCTGGCCGGCCTGACGGCACCCTCCCTCAATGGCAACCGTTTTATTACGGCGTGGGAAAACGAAAACCTTTACAAACTCTTCGTGAAGATTCGGGACACGATGCCGCCAAACTTCGGCACGATCCTTACGGACGAGGCCAAACTGGACGTCCTGACATTTCTTCTTCGGACCAACGGCTATCCTGCGGGAACGCAGGAACTCAAGGTCGACGCCGAAACACTAGAGAACATTCAGATTGTGCGCAAGGGAGCCGTCCAGGTCGTCTCGAACTTTTCAGTCGTGCGTGTTGTGGGTTGCCTTGCGGCCGGTTCGAATAGGAGCTGGATTCTGACTAACACTACGGAACCGGTTCTGTCGCGAGATCAGGCTTCGACGGCCGAAGAACTAAAGACAGCCGACGCGCTTCCGTTGGGCAAACAGAACTTCCTCCTGGTGAACGTTGCCGGATTCGACCCGCAGCAACATTCGGGCAAGAAGGTCGACATCAAGGGCCTCCTCTATAAAGACGATGCCGACACACGCATCAACGTCACCTCACTCCAGACAGTTGGCGTCTGCACGACGAAGTAGAGGGCCATAGAGGTTAAGGCTGTTATTGCCTGAGTCAACAGGTGAGCGCGTTCAACCGCCGAGAAAGATCCTTCAGACCCTGTCGCGAAAGCATCGATTGCACCGGGTTCTGGTCGGCCGATGCGGGAAGGCGCACAGGAGTCGCAGGTGCGCCTTTCCAAAACTCTACTCCGCTACGTCACTTCCTTCCCAGCGACGCTCGGATATCCGCAACGGAAGTCAACCGATCCGGATTCAGCGTGTGCACGGACATGATCCGCTCCACATCCAGTTTCAAGCGCTCGATGTTGTCGAGGAAGACCATCGTACCGATGACCGGAGGATTCGGAACCGGGCCCGACGCCGCCGTCGGCAGATTGAACATGTCCGCATAAACCAGGATCTTTTCTTTGGGTAAGTAGCCGATCACGTTCCCATCAGCGTGGGGCAGATTCTTCACGACATGAAGCTCGAACGTGCGCGTGGCGTCCTGAAAAACCTTTTTGTCGCCGACAAAGCCGTCGACAATCGGCTTCTTGCCGGACTTGGACAAGGAATCGGGCGCGAGCGTCCGCGGCGCAGACAGAGCGTTCACCAGATACGCCTTGTTCACAGCCGGCGTGACGATCGTTATCCCCTCGGCTACGACCGCCGACAACCCCCCTGTGTGATCGAGATGATGGTGAGAGATCACGCCAAAGCGGATCGGCTTATTTGGAATCACTCGCTTTGTCTCGGCGATGATCGCCCTGGCCCGGCCCTCCGGATCCTGCGGTGTGTTTTGAGGTCCGGGCTCATAGAGCACGATGTAATCGGCGAATTCAATCGCCAGCGCATTGTACGCGCCATTGATTCGCCAGACGCCCGGGGCGAGCTGCTCTGAGGTGCGTGGAGGCGCTGCGGCCGCAGCCGGAGCGGCCGCAGCGGCTGGTGCAGCCGGCGGTGGAGCCGTCAACAACTGCTGTATGTTCGCAGGGTTCGGATGGGCGCCGAGAATGTACGCACGGAAGGTCGGCCAGCCGCCGCGCGTCTGTACAATCTGCGCGGGATACTTCAGCCCGTTAGCGCCCTCACGATAATGCAGATAGTCGGCATCCACCAGCATGTCTCCGAACATGGGATGTTCGAGCCATGTTTGAACCTTCTCAACAAGATTCTCGCTATTGATATAGCCCACGACGCGATAGGGCAAACCGCCTGGAGATTTCGGACTTGCGGGGCTAAACGTCACCGCCTGATATCGCTTGCCGTTGAGCGTCTGCGCGCGGACTGTCGCGTTGTTCGCCGCAGCTCCCTTGAGAAATCCCCAGGGCGTGATCCAGATTTCGAGCTGCTGCGCCCATGGAGCATCGCCGGCGATATTTTGCTGGCCCGGCGTTTGCGCAGCCGCGCCGCCGGTCACGGGCACGGCATAGTTCACCCACGTCGCCCGCGACTGTGCCTTTGCGGGATCGAGGGCGATAGCGCGAACGTAATCATTGGCGTTCGCCATCGGCCAGGGCTGATTGGCGTTATTGTTCTGCCCGAGATTGCCGTTCTGGGCGACGCCGTAATAATGAATGGAGTTCAGTCCCTCTACTCCCATCGCTTTCGATGCGGTGGCGACGACTGTCTTTGCATCCTGGGCTATTACAGTCTGCGTCAGTAACAGAGCGGTCAACGTCAACACAAGCACAAATGCCCTTTTCATGGGTCCTCCTGGGGAATGAAAGACGGGAGGTTACAACAACCTGCTGCAGGTTTCCAATACTGCCGCGGCATCGTTTAGCGCGATACGGGATCCGTCGTGGGTTCAATGCGAATCAGCGCTCCGTCATTCTCGGCCGTGAGCAGGTAAAGAAACCCGTCAGGTCCCTGCCGCACGTCGCGAATGCGATTCTGCAGTTCGCGCAGCATTCCCTCGCGATGCAGTTCCTCCCACTTGTCGTTAAAATCGATACGTTCGAGATGACCCGAACGAGGCACTTCTCCGGTGCGCATGCCTCCGACGAAAACGTGATTCTTCCAGTTCGGGAACTTGTCACCGGTATAGAAGGTCATGCCTGAAATGGCGATCGCGGGAACCCAGAACACAAGCGGTTGTTCCATGCCTTCCTGCCAGGGACGCTCGCTGACGCGCGGGCCGGGGTAGAAGCGGCCGTAACTGACGACAGGCCAACCGTAGTTCTTACCGGCCTGGAGCACGTTGATCTCATCGGCACCATTCGGGCCGTTTTCGCACTCCCAAATTTCCCCGGTGATGGGGTTCAGCGCAAGACCCAGAGGATTGCGATGTCCCAACGTGAAGATCTCCGGGCGATGTCCCGCTCGCCCGACAAACGGGTTATCGGACGGTACAGACCCGTCGTCGCGCAGCCGGAGAACCTTTCCATTGAGCGTACTGGGATCCTGAGCCAACTCGGGATTGTTATCCCCATGACCGATCGACATGTAAATCATGCCGTCTTTGCCAAACACAATTCGCGACGCGTTTCCCGTGGGGATACCTGTAAAGAGATCACTGACTTCGTTCAGCGCCTTCCCATCCCATCGTCCTCGAGCCAGCGTGACGACTCCGGCATTCCCTCCGGCCGGATTCGGCTTGTGATAACTGAAGTAAACGAATCGGTTTTCCGCAAAGCGCGGATGCAGCGCAAGGTCCATCAACCCCGCCAGACTTTGCGCACGGACTTCGGGAATGCCGGCGATGGGGGATGGATCGAGGACGCCGTTCCGGACAATCCGCAGGCGGCCGGCGCGCTCCGTGACAAGGATGCTCCCGTCAGGCAGAAACGCCATGCTCCAGGGCTGACTGAGACCCTTCGTGACAAACAGCTTGATGTTGCGCTGGATGGCGGTTTCGACGACGATCGGCCCCGCAGGAAGAGGCGGCGAGGGCCAATTGATCGGCGGCGGCGTGCTTCCACGGCCCCCGGCGCCGCCCTGACCGCGTGCACCCGCGCCACCCTGGGGCGGCGCGGGTTGTTGCGGCCACGCCTGGGAGATGAATGACGCAAGGACCAGCGCCGTAGCGGACATTGCGATTGAGCCGATCGGATAGCGCATCTTCATGAAAAGTCTCCTTGTTTGCTGCGAAGACCCTATTTCCTGGAACGGGATCGGTCAAGAAAGATTTGGTTGGACCGGCACCAAGAATTCCCGGGATTCCGCCCGTGGAAACCGTTGAAAATATGCTGTGTCCTTTGCTAAGGTAATCGTTCGTTTCTAGGAGTTTGTGCGTATCAGGAGGTCTGCGTATCGATAAAAACATCAGGGTGAACCACCGAATCCGTGCTAGGGAGGTTCGCGTTATCGACGATAACAACGAACAGCTTGGAGTTCTCACACCGCAAGCCGCCCTGAAGATTGCTGAAGAACGCGGTTTGGATCTGGTCGAGGTTGCTGCCACTGCGAATCCGCCCGTGTGCCGGATCATGGATTACGGCAAGTACCTTTACCAGTTGAACAAGAAGCAGCACGAAGCGAAGAAGCATCAAAAGAACATCACGGTTAAGGAAATCAAGTTTCGCCCGAATACGGACGAACACGATTACGAGTTCAAGAAGAATCATGCTATTCGCTTTCTCCAGCAGGGAGACAAGGTCAAAGCATCGGTCTTTTTCAGAGGCCGAGAGATCGTGCATCAAAGTATCGGGCGCGCTCTTCTGGAAAGGCTGATCGAAGAACTCGCGGAAGTCGGAGCGGTGGAAAATAGAGCCAGGATGGAAGGACCGAACCTGATCGCGATCATCGCACCGAAGAAATCTTAAGCATTCAAGAGAACCAGAAAAATGAAGCTCAAAACACACAAGGGCGCCGCGAAGCGCTTTAAAGTAACGGGAACGGGAAAGATCATGCGCCATCATGCGTTCGCCCGGCACATCCTGACGTCGAAGGCGGCAGGACGGAAACGGCGTCTGGGCAAATCCACTGTCGTGACCGACGCAGACACGCCATCCGTCCGGAAGATGCTTCCCTACGCGTAAACAAGAATCGATTTAAGGAGTGCACTGTGCCTCGAGTTAAACGTGGAACAAAACGGCACGATCGCCGGAAAAAGCTGTTAGGGCTTGCGAAGGGGTTTTACCTCAACAAGAGCAAACTCTACAGGGCCGCGAAGGAAGCCGTCGAAAAGTCGTTAGGCTATGCCTATCGTGACAGAAGAGTGCGCAAGCGCGAATTCCGTAGGTTATGGATCATCCGGATTGGCGCTGCTGCACGTGAAAACGGTCTCAACTACAATCAGCTCATACATGGCCTGAAAGTGGCCGGTGTCGATCTCGACCGAAAGGTTCTGGCTGACATCGCGCTGCAGGACCCTGCGGCCTTCACCAAACTGGCAGAGACGGCCAGAAAAGCGGCAAGCGCTTAACAGTCTTATGGGATTTAGGATCAAAAGATGTCTTCCGAGTGGATCGGCCAGCTTCGTTCTATCGAACAGCAGTTTGACCGCGAACGCGAGTCTGTGGCCGATCTGCGATCCCTCGAAGAGTTCAAGAACCGTTACCTTTCCCGCAAATCCGGCCTTCTAACCCTTCAACTTCAAAACGTTCGTCAGGTCCCGGCGGCGGAGCGCGCCGAATTCGGCCGCGTCGCAAATGAGATCAAGGCGAAGGCTGAGAGCGTTCTGGAAGCCCTTCAGCAAAAATTCGCGCACGCTCAAGCGGATGCCGCTCTCGAGCGCGAACGCCTGGACGTCACGCTGCCCGGAATTCAGCGCCGGATCGGGCACCGCCATCCCTTAACGCAAGCCCGCCAGGCGATCGAAGACATCTTTATCTCCATGGGCTACACCGTCGAAGACGGTCCCGAAGTCGAAAAAACTTACTACAACTTCGAAGCGCTCAACATTCCGGCAAGCCACCCGGCCCGGGACGCGAAGGATACGTTCTACATCGCCGACGACGTCGTACTGCGCACCCACACGTCACCGGTGCAGGTACGCACGATGGAGAAAATGCAACCGCCGGTGAAGATCATCTGCCCTGGACGTGTTTACCGCCGCGATGCTGCGGATGCTACGCATACACCGATGTTCCACCAGTTTGAGTGTCTTCTGGTGGACGAGGGGATTACGTTCTCCGATCTCAAGGGCACGCTGGAGCGCTTTCACAAGCAGTTCTTCGGCGAGAAGACGGAAACGCGATTGCGCCCGAGCCACTTTCAATTCACCGAGCCGAGCGCTGAAGTGGATGTGTCGTGTCCCTTCTGCAATCGAAGAGGGTGTCGTGTCTGTAAGCAAAGCGGTTGGATCGAAGTTATGGGGTCCGGCGTGGTGAATCCGCGGCTTTATGGTTTCGTGAACTACGACGCGAACAGGTATACAGGCTTTGCGTTTGGTGGCGGCATCGAGCGTTATCACGCGCTGAAGTACAACGTTAACGACATTCAGCTTTACTACCAGAATGACATACGGTTCCTGGAACAGTTCTGAGCGTCCATGAAGATCAGCTACAACTGGCTCAAAGAGTTCATCGATATACCCGTTGATGCGCGAACACTCGGGCAGAGAGTCACGCACGTCGGATTGGCGCTGGAGTCGTGTGTGGAATTCGGAGACGACTGGGTGCTTGATCTCGATGTGACTACAAATCGCCCAGACTGCCTGAGCCACCTGGGTATCGCAAGAGAGGTGGGCGCGATCTACGGCACCGTGCTCCGGAGACCTCAATTCAAAGTGACGGAAGTGTCGCAGCGCGCGGCCGACGTTGCGTCCATCACCATCGACGATGCTGACCTTTGCGGGCGGTATTGCGGCCGCTATATCGCGAGGGTAAAGATCGGTCCTTCTCCGGAATGGCTCAGCAAGCGCCTGGAATCATTGGGTGTGCGGTCCATCAATAACGTCGCAGACATCACCAACTACGTGATGATGGAACTCGGCCACCCCATGCACGCTTTCGACGCCGACAAACTGGGAGGCCGTCAGATCATCGTTCGCCGCGCCGAAGTCGACGAACGGTTGACGACACTGGACGGGGTCGAGCGCCGGCTCGATCCGTCCATTCTCGTGATTGCTGACGCGAAGAAACCCGTTGCGCTTGCCGGCATCATGGGCGGCGGCGAGACGGAGATCGTACCTTCGACCACGAACGTCCTGCTGGAAAGCGCCTGGTTCAATCCGCTTTCTATACGCAAAACCGCGCGAACGCTGGGTATGACTACGGAGGCCTCCTATCGTTTCGAGCGCGGGACAGACATCGAGATGGCGAGCTTCGCGTGCGATCGTGCGGCCGCAATGATTCAGGAACTTGCCGGCGGGCAGTTGCTGAAAGGAACAATCGACATTTTTCCGCGCAAGCCCGAACGGGCTCGCATCACCTTGCGGCGCGAGCGCATCGAGCGCGTCCTTGGCGTACCGGTCGACGATGCAATCGTGAGCCGGATCTTCGAACGTCTCGAACTTCAGCCTGCCCAAACGGCCCAGGGATGGACTGTGGAGGTTCCGGCTTTTCGCGTCGACCTTGCTGGTGAGCAGGATCTTATTGAAGAGATTGCGCGTCATCACGGGCTCGACAAGTTTCCGTCAACCATGCCCCCGTCGCGAGGATTCGGCTCCCTGCTCCCGGGTGAGCGCAGGGTGCGTCAGGTGCGCGACACTCTTTCGGCGGCCGGTTACAACGAAATCTGCACGTACTCGTTCAGCAACGAACAAATGGAGCGGCGCTTCTACGCGGACATCGAACCGGTACGGCTTCGGAATCCCATGACGGAGGAAGCAACGATCCTTCGCACATCGCTCATCCCGGGAATGCTCACGACTCTACAGTGGAATTTGAATCGTGGCGCCCGGAACCTTCAGATGTACGAACTCAGCAAGGTTTACTGGGACGGCGGCGAGCGGCGCACTTTGATTCTGGGAGCGTGCGGAAACCTGAGGCCGGCCTCCGTCCATGAACCGCCTCGAGAGTTCGATTTCTTCGCCTTAAAGGGAGACGTCGAGGATCTCTTACAGCGGTTTGACATTCCCGTCCGGCTGACGACCGACAACATTCCAAATTATTACCATCCGGGGCGCTTTGCCCGCGTTGGCCACCTGGCGATGTTCGGAGAACTGCATCCGTCCTATGCGGAACCGTTCAAGTTCCGGCAGCGAGTGTATCTGGCAGAGATCGACATCGAATTGCTGCTGCGAAGCTCGACGAGCCACCAACTCGAGCAGATACCGCGGTATCCAGGCGTAAGGAGAGACTTTTCGCTTCTCTTCGAACGGGGGACCCAATATGCCACCGTGCACCGGACAATTGGTGAGGCAGGCATTCCGGAAGTCGTCCGGGTTGAACCTTTTGATCGGATGGAGTCCGGGCCATTTCCGGACACCAAATACAGCCTGTCGATTTCGGTGGTCTATCAGTCCGCCGAGCGAACTTTAACGGACGTCGAAGTTGAGGGCTTCGACAAAAAAATCATACAAAGACTGGAAGAGCGCCTGGGGGCGCAATTGAGGAAATAGAACCATGGCCGTGACTGCAGCCGACAAATTCGCCGAACTGGAAGACCGTATCATCCGCACGATCGATCTCGTCAAGACCACGCGAAAGCAAAAGGAAGCCGCCGAGCGTGAACTCACTTTCGCGCAGAAGCAAATTTCTCGGCTGGAAGAGGAAATTGAAGGATTGAAGCAGGAACGGGATCTGGTCAAGAATAGGATCGAAAATCTGCTGGAAAATCTGAGCGAGATAACCGAGGGACCCATTGGCTAAGCCCAGGCCCAGAACTATTGACGTTGAAATTTACGACCAGAAGTATTCGATCGTTCTGAAAGCCGACATACAGGAGGCCGAGGTGCGAAGAATTGCCGAGGACGTCGATGACCGCATGCGGGCGATCTCTGCAGTAGCGAACACCCCGGACTCCCTGAAGATTGCCGTTTTAGCGGCCCTGCACCTCGCTCAGGAACTCCGCGACCTGCGGCGGAGTTCTGAGCAGAACGAGGTCATCATTCGCAAGAAGAGCGATGAATGGACCCACGCTCTTGAACAGCTTTTAAGCAGATAGTGATCCTTCACGACAACAAGAAATCATCGCAACTATGAGAAAAGACCATCGAGGACCGTCGAGTCGTATTTCGGGCCTGGGCGTTTTGGTGATCATTGCCCTTGGCGTCGCCATTGTCTTTATTGGTTTGAACTTCAAGCGTTGGGAGGCACAGGCACCCGAAGTGAAGTTCGACCGCGACTTTTCCAGTCTCGGGAAAAACCCGGTCCTGAATCTGACCGTGTCCGATGCCGGCGCCGGACTGAACCACGTCACGGTTCGCGTGAAACAAAAGGAGAATGACGTCGTTTTGGTGGATGAAGCCGTCAACAACGAGGCTTCCCGCAGCTACGACCTTGGCAAGCTCATTGCAGGGAATGCGAAAATCACCGAGGGTCCGGCCACGTTGACGGTAGCGGCGGCGGATCATGCGCTGCTTCGCTTTTTCGGTCCCAACCGCGCCGAGGTTACGCGCGAATTCAAATTCGATATCACGCCACCGACGCTCGAGGTCTTTTCGGGTCAGCATTACATTAACCAGGGTGGCTCCGACTGCGTCGTCTACCGCGTGTCGGATGACGTGGAAGTTTCCGGCGTTCAGGCCGGTCCGAACTTTTTTCCGGGCTTCCCTCTCAAGTCTGATCCGAAGATGCGATTCGCGCTCTTTGCGCTTGCCTACGATTTGCCTGCGAATACGCCGGTTCAGGTTGTTGCACGCGATGGCGCGGGTAACGAGGTGAAGGCGGGATTCTGGCAGAAAGTGTTCCCTCAAAAATTCCGCAGTCGTGATATCGCGATCGATGACAACTTCCTGCACAAGGTCATTCCCGAAATCATTTCGCGTTCGAAGACGGCAAAGGACACGGGAAATCTTGTCGATGTCTTCGTGGACATCAATAGCAACCTGCGAAAGGAAAACCACAGAACTATCGCGGAGCTTTCGAAAGAGTCGCCGGGAGAATTCCTATGGAACGGCGCGTTCCTTCAGCTGAGTAATTCTCAGGTGGAGTCGTTTTTCGCCGACCGCCGCAGCTACATCTACGAAGGAAAGAAGATCGACGAGCAGGATCACGTCGGCTTCGACCTCTCGGTCGTGAAGCACTATCCGATCGAGGCCGCGAATGACGGCAAGGTCATTTTGGCCGAGTATCTGGGCATCTACGGCAACACCGTTCTGATCGATCATGGTTCAGGTCTAATCTCGCTGTATGGTCACATGAGTTCGTTTGATGTAAAGCCCGGGCAGATGGTGAAAAAGAAGGAAGCGCTCGGCAAAAGCGGTGAGACGGGACTGGCTGGTGGAGACCATCTTCACTTCGGGATGTTCCTACACGGTGTTCCTGTCGATCCCCGAGAATGGTGGGACGGCAAGTGGATCAACGATCACGTTCTGGACCGTCTCAAGGCCTCTTCGTAAGCGGCGTCTTACTTCTCGATTTCAAGATCGACATGTAGATTTTGGACATCCACGATGATGTCCCGTATGACATGGGCATACCCGGCAACCTGTAATTCGAGCTTATAGGTTCCGGGCAACAGGCCCATGATTTCGAAGTTCCCTTCAGCGTCGAGAGGGTACGAAGGACTGTTGCGCCCGCCGATCCAGACCTGGCCGCTGGGTGGAGGTTGTCGGGTCATTCGATCGATTACGGTTCCTCTTAAGACGACTGGCGGCAACTTTGTGCCGGGTGCAGTGTCTCGGGCAGACGCCGGCGGTATGGGCGACTGAATGTTCAAGGGGAGCGCCGCGATCTCGTCGAGGAAGACGCCGTCGATGTCCTGATCGCCAACGACGATAGTGGTTCCGAGCGCACGCCCGGGAAAATCGATCAATGCGATCGTGTGGACTCCCGGCGGCACGTCGTAGAATTCAAAACTTCCATCTGAAAAAACGAGACCACGTTTGCCTGAGAGAACCACCGGGTGAGAGTCGGACCTCCGCCCAATTCCTGTAACGCGGACACCGGTCCTCACTCTGGCTCCTTCGCCAATGGTCACGACCAGAGTGTCACCGGCGGCTACCATGCCCAGCGAGTTTCTTAATGCCGCCGCGGTCGGAAGTGAAAGAATTCCCGACTGCAAGTCCACACCAGCGTAGGTCATCGAACTTACGAAGAATCCTTTCGGGAGATTCCTGATTCGAGCGCGATATTCGGTCGCCGCGCCGGCGGGTTGAAGTTCAAGAAGAATCTGGGTTGCCGTTGCCGGGGCCGACGCAGTGATACGATCGGGAGCACGTTCAAACTCGAGTGTGAGAGGGCCAGCAGGAGAAACTGCGGGCAGGCGGCTTCCCCGTTCCGCTGTGACACGAAGGTTGACCTGAAAACGAGATGGTCCTAATCCCGTAATGATCGTGCGTCTGCTGGTATCGATCACCGCAAAATCGAATCCGGCGATCCGCGCTCCAGCCATTATCTGGACCACCTTGGCGGAAGCGATGTCCTGGGTTCCCGGAAAGTAGGTCGGCCGATCGATGCTTCCAGCCACGATGTAATACTGGCCGGGCGGAATGCCCTCGATCGTATATCGGCCATTCTCATCGGTTTCAGCGATGCTGGCCAATGCCACTGCGACGGTCGCCTGCAACGGTTCCTGCCTGGTCATCGCCGAAACCCTTACCCCAACCGCAGGTTTGCCGTCGACAGTCTTCAACACACCGCTGACCGTGCCGGCTGCCTGCGGCGCGATGGGTATACCCTGCAGCAATACGGAAATGACGAAAAGTACAAACATGATCGAGTTCCGTGACGAACTTTATGACTCCTCGAGTCTAGCCCCGCTGATGATCTCTTCGCAGGCATGGACAGTAGCCTGGGGCATCCACCCTTCCGTCGGCATGCACGTTCTGCTCACCGCGCCAGCCTGGAGATCTCTTCGTAAAAGAGGTCGATACGCGCCTGCTCGTAGAAGAGATTGTTCTGCAGCATCGCGCCAACGGTGGTCGTCGGGTCAGCGGCCTGGATTTGGGCAATCAGTTGATCTTTTGGGGTTCGCTTCTTTACGAGCTCGATCGCGTTCTTAGTGATGCTGTCGAGCTTTGCCCTGAGCGCCTCCAGATCCGCACGTGTTGCGGGATCGTTAGGTTGTCCGTCGCCTCTGTGGCCGGGAATCGCCATATCGAAGTTTAATTTCAGAACGGCCTCAATCGACTGCGCCCAACCCGGGATGCTTCCCCCCTGAAGGTAGTCGCAAACCGCGTTCGGAAGTGCCAGTTGATCGCCCATCGCCACAACCCCCAGGTCCGGGAAGTGAACGATGGAGTCTCCGCTCGTATGGCCGCTGGCAAAGTGGTACACATGGGCCACTTCGGTGTTTCCAAGACGGATGGAGTTCGATGTTGCCGCTATGATCCACATGAACATGAGTCACAACGGCGTATCGGACGGGCTGATTGGAGATCGTCTTGATGGCGTCCATTAGCTGGTTGTAGTACGCCTCGCCTGTGAGTTTGGTGTCGACCAAAACGATTCCGTCATCGGTTACGCGGACTAGCGAATTTCCACCACTACCGCCGAGCATGTAGAGTCCGGGTTTAATCTGCCTGACAGCCAGCGGAGCCGCAGGCCCCCGCCCTCCACCCCGGGGACCGCGTTGTCCGCCGCCGACCCCCGGTTGTCCCTGCGGCGGTGCTTGCGGCTGCAGCACTGTCGAAGTGGCGTCAAAAATGACCGCAACGAAGAGAACGGATCGAAGAGATTTCTTCCGGGACATGTGAGCCTTCCCCAATTTGGTGACGTTGGATAGCGGAATGAGAGCCATTCTAACGCTTGCCCGAGCGGCCTCGTTACCTCTAAGTGCTTTCGGTCCCAGACCTGCCCGAGTGTGAAACTGGGTGGACGTGCGAAGGTTCTAACCTAAGTTGTCTGAAGATTTCGTAGACTAAACAGACTAAACGTGAACCCAATTATGCGGGCTGGCCTAACCAGGCGATCAACCCGCCGCCGCAGATCGAGGTTCGGCGGGAGTCTCCCCCAAAGGGACGCATGACGACGGAATCATCCCCGGAAGCGGACCGCTGCATCCCGGCTTGTACGAGCTTGAAAGGGCTATCTGCGCTTTCTCGTGGGTTTCACAAGCACTGCGTGTGATGACGAACTGAGGAGGGATTTCAATGGCCGACGATCTTGCTGCAGCTAACGTTAATCGGTCGTATCAGCTCGCCGCATCGAGCATCGCGATTTTCACGTTCCTGCTGTTCTTTCTGTATCCGAGGTTCGCGAGCGGCGAGGTCGACGCCTTGCGGTATCAGGCAACGTTGATCGTGATGGGTGTGGCGACGTTTTCATTCGCGTTCGCGTCCTTCTATTACTACGGCGCCTCGCTGGGCGGCCGGATCGACGAGGCCGAGCGGACTCAGTTCTCTCTTCGAGGCGATCGCTTGTGGCTGCTCGGATGCGTCCTGCTGTTTCTGGCGCCGAGCATGATCCTCTTCACGGTCAGGCTTCTTGCCGTCGCGTCTGCGTGGTTCGCACTCTGGCTGGTGTACGTGCTCTTCGTGGTCCGCTACTTCCCCCGCGTCCAGACTGCGAGAAAGAACTGAGCTCGCGCCCCGAGCGCGAGGACCTGCCTTACGGCTCTATCTTGAACCCGCGTGGTCGGATTCACGTCCTGAGGTTTGAGATGAGGTCTAACCCCGGGTTCGAGCGTTCGGCCGCCGCTCAACGAATCAGGGCTGCTCGCTACAGTTAACCATCCACGGAATGCCGAACTTATCGATGAGCACGCCAAACCTCTTCGCCCAGAAAGTCTGCTGAATCGGCATCTGCACTTTCCCGCCCTGGGCAAGAGCGCTAAAGACGCGATCGGCATCTTCTGCTTTATCCACATTGAGAGAGACAGAAAACCCCTGAGCCTCCCGGTAGTATTGCGGGGGTGCATCCGCGCCCATGAGTGCTGTTTTGCCGCACAAGAGGGTTGAGTGCATCACGCGATCCTTCCACTCGGGCGGCACTTGGTTTTCCATGGGTGAACCGCCGTACTTGTGGAACGACAGGCCCTCGCCGCCGAGACACTGCTCGTAAAACTTAAACGCTACCTCGCACTGGCCGTTGAAACTCAGGTAAGGATTCACATCGACTTTCATTTCGTACTCCTGGTTTATTGGTTATCGTAAGAATCGCAGGTCCGGATCCGGAATTGAACGGGTGTAAAAAGATCATGCTCTCGCCTGTATGCTGCTACCAGTCATTTTTCCGCTGGTATACTCGGACCACCCTATGCGGTCTCCCGGCAAATCACGGAGATCACGACCAATGCGTACGCACCGAAACGATCCCCTCGCCCAGGCAATGGCGTTGCTGATTCAAAATCAGGCGACTTTTGTTGCTCAGCTCGGAGAAAGTCAAAAGAAATTCGGAGAATTGGAAGCGCGAATAGCCCGAGTCGAGCGAAGCCTCGAAGACATCAAGGCAATACTGAGGGCACAATCAGAAATATTGGCTGAAATTCCTGAAGCCGTACGCCTGAAGATCGGGTTCAAACCACGATCCTAGACATACAACCTGCTTAGGATAGATTGTCCCGTTGACCGCCGCCCGCCACTCCCATAGAATCTGTTAACCCTGCGAGGTTGGTGTTGGTTCCAATTAAAATTTGAACCAATGCTTATTTGATAGGGAGCCCTTTTACGAGCGTGGTGTGTGGGTCTGGCCCTCCATGGAGGGAATAAGATCCCCTAAAGCGTTCTCTGGGCGCCCACCTGTTTTGCAGGTTCAAATAGGTGGGCCACACGGCTGAGCGGGGCAAAACATTCCGGCGGCGCTTCAGGCGCCGCCTTAGAAAGTCTGATCTTTTTGAAAATCCTATATATCGGCGACACGGTCGCCGGCGCTGGGCGGACTATCGTCAGAAGTCACCTGAAGGAGCTGCAGGAGGAGTACTCCATCGACCTCACGATCCTCAACTGTGAGAATGCGGCACCCGGTAATGGCGTTACCCCTCAGCTTGCCGACGATTTTTTCGACTGGGGAGTGGATGTACTTACATCGGGCAACCACATCTGGAACAAGAGGGAGATCCTTCCCTATCTCGATAAACAATCGCGATTGTTGAGACCCGCAAACTATCCTCCGGGGAATCCCGGCCATGGCATTGTCATGATTAAGACGCGAACGGGCGAACCGGCTGCAGTATTGAATCTCCAGGGCCGCGTTTTCATGCCGCCGATCGACGATCCGTTCCGCGTTGCGGACGCCGAGCTGGCTGCATTGCCGAAGGGAATTAAAGTCATCTTCGTGGACATCCACGCCGACGCGACCTCGGAAAAAGTCGCGTTGGGGTGGTATCTGGATGGACGGGTCTCTGCAGTCATCGGCAGTCACACCCATATTCCCACGGCTGACGAAACGATCCTGCCCGGGGGAACGGCATACCAGACGGATGCGGGAATGACCGGTCCGTTTCATTCCGTCATTGGGGTGATGAAGGAAGCCGCGATCAAACGTTTTCTGACGCAGATGCCGGAACGCTTCGAGCCGGCGTCCCAGGATGTCCGACTTAACGCGGTCGTGATCGATGTGGATGGTGAAACCGGCAAGGCTCGAAGTATCTTAAGGATTCAACGAAAGTAGGGGAATCACCATGTTCGATACGCTATCCGAAAAACTGCAGCGCATTTTCAAGAACCTCAAAGGCGAAGGACGTATCACCGAGCAGCACCTCGACGAAACCCTGAAAGAAATCCGGATCGCATTGCTCGAGGCCGACGTCAACTTCAAGGTCGTCAAGCAGTTCACAGATGCCGTAAAGCAGAAGTCTTTGGGACAGGAAGTGATGCAAAGCCTGAGTCCGGGCCAGCAGATCGTGAAAATTGTGCACGAAGAGCTGATTCAGATTCTGGGCGGGGAGAATGTCCGGCTGAACTTCACCTCGCAACCACCGACGGTCATCATGATGGTCGGACTTCAGGGGTCCGGTAAGACTACATCCACCGGAAAACTCGCCAAGTGGCTCTCGAAAAACAATCATCGGCCGATGCTGGTCTCGGTGGACGTGTACCGTCCGGCGGCGCGCGAGCAGCTCAAGGTTATTGCCCGGGACATCGAGGTGAAGATCTGGGATGGGGCGCCGGGCGATAAGCCCCTTGCCCTGTGTGAAGGTGCGCTTCGCGAAGCCCGGAATACCGGACACGACGTTCTTCTGATCGACACCGCAGGGCGGCTGCACATCGACGAGGAGCTCATGGCCGAACTGACAGAAATCAAGCAGAAGATCAGGCCGCACGAAATCCTGTTTGTTGCCGACGCGATGCTCGGACAGGATGCCGTGAAAAGCGCCCAGCAATTCCACGAAAGACTCGGATTTAACGGGTTCGTTCTGACAAAGATGGACGGCGATGCGAGGGGTGGCGCCGCCCTTTCGATTAAGCAGGTTACAGGCCAGCCGGTGAAATTCGTGGGCATGGGCGAGAAGTACGATGCTCTGGAGGTCTTCCATCCGGACCGTCTGGCTTCCCGGATCATCGGAATGGGAGATGTTCTTTCGCTGATCGAAAAGGCCCAGGAGGTCGTTGATCAGAAACAGGCGCTGGAGACGCTGAAAAAGGACAGTTTCACCCTTGAGGACTTCCGCGACCAGTTACGGCAGCTGAAGAAACTCGGCACCATGGATCAAATCTTGAGCATGCTTCCTGCAGTAGGCCCCTTTAAGGAGATGCAGAAGGCAAAAGTCGATGAAAAAGAACTGGTTCGGACCGAAGCCATCATCGACTCCATGACGCCCAAGGAGCGGCGGAACCATCAGATCATCAATGGCAGCCGGCGGAAACGTATCGCCAAGGGAAGTGGTACAAGCGTCCAGGAAGTTAACCAATTGCTTAAGCAGTACGTCCAGGCGCAAAAGATGATGAAGACGATGAAGAGCAGTTTGTTCGGAAAACGCATGAAGGGCATGAAGATGCCGTTTTGAGTGTTGGCATCCCCTGCGGGATTCCGTCTATAATCTACAGGTTTCTCTCTAGGTAAGGAGGCAACTGTTTGGTAACTATGCGTCTGGCCCGTATCGGGTCTAAGAAACGTCCATTTTACCGGATTGTCGTGATCGACAAACGGCGGGCGCGCAACGGGCGGTTCCTGGAAGTTCTGGGGCAATACAACCCGATTGCCAATCCCACGCTGATCGATATCAACCCGGAACGGGCGCAATACTGGCTGTCGAAGGGCGCCGAGCCTTCCGAGACCGTACGCAGCATTCTCCGCAAGAAGGAGATTGTGAAATAACGTCGTCTACGGTTGGCTCTGCGGCTCCTCTCTGTTCTGGACCATTCTTGTTCAGGCTCACATTCCGTCTGCAGGATGTTGAAGTGGAAACGGGAGGAAGCTTATGAAGGAGCTCATCGAGCAAATCGCAAAAGCTCTGGTTGACAGTCCGGACGAAGTTTCTGTTACTGCGATTGAGGGCGAACAAACGACGGTACTCGAGCTCAGGGTTGCCCCGAGCGACCTCGGTAAGGTTATCGGTAAGCAAGGCAGAACCGCCCGGTCAATCCGGACGATTCTCGGCGCGGCCGGAATGAAGCTCAAAAAGCGGTTTACCCTGGAAATCCTGGAGTAATACTCCGATAAATACTGGCGAAGCGGCTTTCATTCGGATAGCGCGCATCACAAAACCGCAGGGTCTTGACGGCGCGCTGCGTGTTGAGGCAATCCTCGACGACGATCGCGTGTTCGCACCGGGCCGACCCGTGACGATTCTTCGGGCGGGCGTCCAAGAAGACGCCCGGATCGAGTTCTACCGGAGACAACACGGTCGCCTGATCCTGAAATTAGAGGGCATCGATTCCATTTCGGATGCTGAAAGACTGGTCGGTGCCGAACTGGGAGTTTTGGAGCGGCAACTTCCACCGGTGGAAGACGGTCGCTACTACACGTTCCAGCTCAAAGGGTGCGAGGTTCTGGAAACCGATGGGCATCTGCTGGGCGTCGTGACAGATGTTCTCGACAGCGGTGGAACGCACATTTTGGAAGTCGCCAGTGCGGAGGGGGAGATTCTGATCCCTTTTGCTCAGGCGTACCTTCGGAAAGTGGACCTCGGACAGCGACGGATCGAAGTGGTACTGCCTGAGGGACTGGCGGACCTGAACAAGTGATCGTCTTTGATGTGATCACGATTTTTCCGGAATTCTTTCGTGGACCATTCGATTTCGGAGTCGTTCGACGGGGCCGAGAGAAAGGACTTCTCGAGACACGGATTCACGATCTGAGAAGTTTTACGTCCGACAGGCATCGGACCGTCGATGATCGCCCTTTCGGCGGCGGTGAGGGCATGGTGCTCAAACCCGAACCGCTCTTTGAGGCGGTGGAGTCGACTCGCACCAGCACCGATGCCGAAGTCGTCGTGCTCAGCGCTTCCGGGCGGCGTTTCAACCAGAGTGAGGCGCTGAGGCTGTCGAAGGCAAGCCAGGTGATCCTGATTTGCGGCCGGTATGAAGGGATCGACGAAAGGGTTATAGAGCACCTGGCGACTGCGGAACTCTCTGTAGGAGATTTCGTGCTGTCGGGTGGTGAGATTGGCGCGGTGATCATCGTCGATGCGGTGGCCCGTTACGTTCCCGGTGTTGTCGGGAAGGAAGGATCGGTCTTGAGAGATTCCTTCTCCGATCCGGCGGCGCTGGAACCAACGGTTGAACACCCGCATTACACGCGGCCGGCGGAGTTTCGCGGATGGCCGGTGCCGGAAATCCTGATTTCGGGGGATCACGAGGCGGTCAGAAAATGGCGCGAGCAGGCGGCCCAAGAAAAAACAGCACGAAACAGACCGGATTTACTAAAGTGAGGCACTCATGAATGTACTCGACATGGTCGAACGACAGCAACTCAGGACCGATATTCCGGACTTTAAACCGGGCGACACGGTGAAGGTCCACGTCAAGATCAAGGAAGGCGATAAAGAACGTATCCAGGTTTTTGAAGGTATCTGCATCGGCATCAAGCACGGCGGCAACCGCGCCACCTTCACAGTCCGCAAGATGTCCTTCGGTCACGGCGTTGAACGCATCTTCCCGCTGCATTCCCGAACCATCGACAAGGTGGAACTGGTGCGATCGGGCCGAGTCCGACGGGCAAAGCTGTACTACATCCGTGAACTGCGAGGCAAAGCGGCCCGCATCCGTGAGATCAAGGAAGGGAAAGAAGCGAAATCTGCCGGGCAATAAATGGGCAGACTTCTTTCGATTGCGTCGATTTTTTTCTGCTTCGAAATCGGTCTGTTCCTGGTGTTCATTCCGTGGTCGGAACTCTGGGAAGGCAACTACCTTCTCAACTACGTTCCAGCATTCCGGCCTATCGTTCTGCACGGGTTCTTCCGCGCCGGAGTAACGCTCCTGGGCGGAATCGACATCCTCATCGGCATTTCCGAACTACGCCACTTCGTTAAGTCGGTCCGGACTCCTCCCCGGACGGCGGAATGATCCGCTGTTACGTAACAGATCGACGTCGGGGCGATCTTCTCTCTTCCGTCGACACCGCTATACGTGACGGAGTCGACATGATTCAGATTCGCGAGAAAGATCTTGATGCGCGCCCCCTTTACGAACTCGTTTGCCAGGTTCGCGACGCTGCCGCAGGGACCTCCACCAGGATTCTGGTCAACGATCGACTCGATGTGGCCCTGGCCGCAAACATCGACGGTGTGCACCTGCCGGCGAACGGCTTGCCGGCCGCGCGTGTCAGATCCTTTGTTCGATTCATGGGCTGTTCAACACATTCGCTCGACGAAGTTTTGCAGGCGGAACGGGACGGAGCCGACTTTGTCATCTTTGGTCCGGTATTTGAAAGCCCAGGCAAAGTTCCTGTAGGTCTCGAGGCCTTGCGCAACGTCGCGTTGCATGCGCACATTCCGGTTCTCGCAATTGGAGGTATTACGCCCGAAGTGATCGAGGAAGTAATCCAGGCCGGAGCCGCGGGGATCGCCGCGATCCGGATGTTTCAGACCGGATCCCCGAACCGTCTGGTAACATCAAACGACGATCAAATAGACGACCGATAGGGAGTACACCGATGAAGAGATCCATGGTTCTTCTTGCGCTTGCGCCGATTGTGTTTGCCCTCGTGTGGCAACTGAACATCTTCGCGCAGCAGGCGAGCGTTGAAACACGCCCACCGAACGGCGCCGGCCAATCCCCTGCATTTGCCGGCCAGACGCGCGCACCGGAACAGAAACTGAACGTGGCCTTCGATGTCGTCACAGTGGTCAGCGGGCTGGAAGGGCCCTGGGGTTTGACGTTTTTACCGGGGGGCCGGATGCTGGTGACGGAGCGAGTTGGCCGTCTACGAATTGTTGAACCAGACGGGAAACTTTCGCCCCCCGTAACAGGTCTTCCTGCCGTCGATGCTCGCGGGCAGGGCGGTTTGCTCGATATCGCCCTTGATCCGAACTTCGCAACCAACCAACTTATCTATTGGAGCTTCTCAGAGCCAAGGGAGGGCGGCGCCAACAATACAGCCGTGGGTCGGGGAAAGCTGGTGGATGGCGCAGCGCCGCGCGTGGACAATGCACAGGTCATCTACCACCAGGCTCCCTCTTTGAACTCTACAGCACACTTCGGCAGCCGACTGGTTTGGAACCGGGACGGAACGTTGTTTGTTACGCAGGGCGATCGGTCGATTACAGAGGGTCGCATGCAGGCGCAGAAGATGGATAGCCTGTTGGGCAAGATTGTCCGCATCAATGCGGATGGCTCGATTCCGCGGGATAACCCCTTCGTGGGCAAAGAGGGTGTACGAGCGGAGATCTGGTCGATCGGTCACCGAAACGTCCAGGGGGCCACTCTCCATCCAGGCACGGGGGAACTCTGGTCTATCGAACACGGAACACGAGGCGGCGACGAACTGAATATCCCGCGTAAGGGCAAGGACTACGGATGGCCGACGATCGCGTATGGCATCGAATATCGTGGAGGCCCGATAACAGGCGGGATTCAGGCAAAGGAAGGAATGGAGCAGCCGCGCTATTACTGGGATCCCGTGATCGCTCCGGGTGGAATGACGTTCTACAACGGCTCGCTGTTTCCTGCCTGGCAGGGAAGCTTGTTCATTGGGTCCCTCGGCGGGCAACACCTGGCTCGGCTGAGCATCGACGGGGAGAAAGTCACGGGTGAAGAACGATTACTCACCGACCTTCAACCGCGTTCACGGATTCGAAACGTCAGGCAGGGTCCGGATGGCGCTCTGTATGTTCTCGCAGAAACAAATCCGGGCCGGATCTTGAAGCTCGTTCCCAGGCGTTAACTGAATCCTCAGAGTCCCTTTACCAAGCCCTCCAGAGCGACGCGAGGGTTCGGAGCATTTGTCACAACTCGTCCCACGACAATGAAGTCCGCCCCTGCGGCGATCGCTTCATGCGGTGTTGCTGTCCTCTGCTGGTCGTCCACCGACTGAGTGGGCAGGCGTATGCCGGGAGTAACGATCCGGAAACCTGGAGCGACGGCCCCACGGATCATCGTGATCTCCCGAGGAGAGCATACGACTCCGTCCAAACCGCTACTTTCGGCGAGCCGGGCCAACCGCAAGACCTGCGCGTCCATTCCAGACCCGACTCCGATTTGCTGGAGGGAGGCTTCATCGAGGCTGGTCAATACAGTAACCCCGACCACGAGAGGCTTTGTGTCTCCGAACTTGTTGCGCAATTCGGAGTTAACAGCCTGCATCATTGCCGCCCCTCCGGCAGTGTGGATGGTCATCATGGAAACACCGAGTCGCGCAGCTTCGACCGCGGCATTCTTAACTGTGTTGGGAATGTCGTGAAATTTCAGATCGAGAAAAACCTTGCCGCCGGTCTCGATGATTTCTCGGACGAGTGCAGGTCCTTCAGCAGTGAACAGCTGCATACCGACCTTGAACATTCCAACAGCCTCGTGAAGCAGTCGCACAAGATCCATCGCTTCCCTGCGACTGCTGATGTCGAGAACAAGACAGATTTTGTCTTTCATGCTTTCATCTTTCCGATTAAGTCTTTCAGGGAAGAAAAGCCGCGACGCGCCATGAACTTTTCCAGGCCATCGAGAACACGCAGCGGCGCCCTGGGGTCCTGGAAGTTAGCGGTTCCAATCTGAACAGCGCTGGCTCCGGCAAGAAAGTATTCCACCGCATCTTCGGCGGTGTAGATTCCGCCAAGGCCGATGATGGGGATCTTTACTGCGCGAACGCATTGGTAAACCAGCCGAAGCGTGATCGGCTTGATTGCAGGGCCGGAAAGCCCGCCCGTGACCGTATGAATCCGGGGCAGGAAGGTTTCCGTGTCAATCGCCATCGCGACATACGTGTTGGCCACTGTAAGCGCGTCCGCGCCCGCATCCTCAGCAGCGCGCGCAAGTTCGGCGATATCGGTGACGTTCGGTGACATCTTGACGATCAACGGACGTTTTGAGCGAGCTCTCAACATCTTCGTGAGGCTGTGAGTCAGCTGCGCGTTGGTTCCGAAAGTCATGCCCCCGTGCTTTGTATTCGGGCAGGAGATATTCAGCTCGTACGCCGTGATGCCGTCACATCCATTCAGCTTATCGATAACTTCCGCATATTCCTCTTCGGCAAATCCGAACACATTCACGAAGACGCTGCATCCGACTTCGCGAAGGGCGGGCATTTTGTCCCGAATGAACGCGTCGACGCCAACGTTCTCGAGGCCTATCGAATTGATCATTCCGGAAGCGGTCGGAAAGAGGCGGGGTGGCTGGTTTCCGGCAATCGGCCTGGCCGAAGTTCCCTTCACGACCACGGCACCGATACGTTTCAGGTCTAGAAACCGTTTGAATTCTTCACCATAACCAAACGTGCCGCTGGCAGCAATGACAGGGCTTTTCAAACGAATCCCGGCGAATTCCGCCGTCAGATCGGGCACCTGGCTCATATGGGCTACCGGAATTTAGCATATAATCTCCGCGACCATGACACTGAAGCTGAGCTATCAACTCATGACAGCAGCCGAAGTGCGTGGCACATTGCAGACTCTCGCGGATCAGATCGTGTCGGCCAATGCCGGCCGGCATGTCGTGCTCCTCGGCATACAACGCCGGGGCATTCCAATGGCCCAGCGAATGGCCGAACATATCCTGGCCAGAACGGGACAACGGCCCGAGATGGGAATGCTCGATATCAATTTATATCGGGATGATTTGACAAAAGTCGCGACTCAACCCGTCGTCCGTAGAACCGAGATTCCTCCGGATATCGACGACAAGGACGTCATACTCGTGGACGATGTCCTCTACACCGGACGTACGGTGGGCGCCGCGCTCCGGGCGTTGATCGACTTCGGACGAATGCGAACCATACAGTTGGCGGTGTTTGTGGATCGTGGGCACCGCGAGATCCCCGTCGAAGCCAATTTCATCGGCAAAAGGATTGCCACGAAAGATACCGAAGTTGTCGAAGTCCGGCTGACGGAAGTAGACGGCGAAGACGCAATCTATGTGATGGAAAAAGCGTGAAGCGAAAAGATCTCCTCGGAATCCAGGACCTCACCCGCGAAGAAATCCTGGAGATTTTGGACACCGCCGAGACGCTCCAGGAAATTTCGACACGACCGATCAAAAAAGTTCCGACGTTACGAGGAAAGACCGTCATCAACCTGTTCTTCGAAGCGTCAACGCGAACGCGGACATCCTTTGAAATTGCCGGCAAGCGCCTGTCCGCCGACGTTGTCAATGTCACGGCGTCGACCAGCAGCGTCTCCAAGGGCGAAACGCTGATCGATACCGCCAGGACGCTGGATGCCATGGCGGCAGACTGTGTCGTTATCCGGCACAGTTCATCAGGAGCGCCGCACACTATAGCGCGCATGACGAAAGCGCGCGTCGTCAATGCGGGAGATGGATCTCACGAACATCCGACCCAGGCACTGCTCGATGCGCTCACTATCCGGCAACGCAAAGGCAAACTGGACGGACTGAAGGTGGCAATTGTCGGTGACATCGCCCATAGCCGCGTGGCGAGGTCCAACGCCCACCTTTTGACAAAGTGGGGTTCACACGTCTGGCTGTGCTCGGCTCCGACACTCATGCCCGTGGGAAGTGATGGACTTACAGAAAACCGAGAGTTCCTTCATCGGACTACTTCGATGGAAGCGGCTCTGGACGGTGCCGACGTCATCATGATGCTTCGTGTCCAGTTCGAGCGAATGGATGAATCGTTCTTTCCCTCGGTGCGGGAGTACTTTCGATACTATGGTTTGACGCGGGCGAAGGTGGAACGTGCAAGGCCGGAAGCAATCATTATGCATCCCGGCCCGATGAATCGCGGCGTCGAGATCGCCACAGATGTCGCCGATGGTCCTTACTCCGTGATCCTGGATCAGGTTTCCGCCGGTGTCGCGGTCCGGATGGCGATTCTGTTTTTGATGCTGGGAGGCCAGAGTTCGTGAACCTGCTCGTAAAGAATGGCCGCGTTGTGGATCCTGCCCGGAAGATGGACATTGTCACCGACATTCTCATTCGCGACGGCAAGATACGCTCTATCGGCAAAATCGATAATGCCGACGTTCCGAAGTTCGATGCGACAGGTTTCGTCGTGGCCCCCGGGTTCTTCGACATCCATGTGCATCTCCGTGAACCCGGAACCGAAGAAGCGGAGACGATTGCCACTGGAGGCGCCGCTGCGGTCGCGGGGGGGTTTGTTGCGGTCGCCGCAATGCCCAACACGAAGCCGCCAAATGATAATCCGTCCATTACCGCCTATATCTGCGCGGAAGCGCGGCGGGCGTCACCTGCGCTGGTGTTCCCTATAGGCGCCATCACGAAGGAACAGAAGGGCGAAACGCTGGCTGAGATCGGCGAGATGGTTGAGGCGGGGATCGCCGGCATTTCCGACGACGGGAAACCCGTCATGGACGGCCGCCTGTTTCGGCGCGCCCTGGAATACGCTCAACTATTCGACCTCCCCGTCATCCAGCACTGCGAGGATCTGAACCTTTCCAGGGGCGGAGTGATGAATGAGGGCGCGATGTCAACTCGACTTGGGCTCAAAGGCATGCCCGCCGCCGCGGAAGACACGATGGTGTCACGCGATCTCATCCTGGCGGAAATGACCGGCGGAAAATACCATGTCGCACATTTGAGCACCCGCCGGGCGGTCGAAATGGTACGGGCAGCCAAGGCGCAGGGTATGAAGATCACGGCAGAAGTGACGCCCCATCACTTCACGCTTACGGATGCCGCCGTCTCCGAGTACGACACGAACGCCAAAATGAATCCGCCGCTGCGCACTCAGGATGATGTGAATGCTCTGCACGCCGGGGTCACGGACGGTACAATTGATGTCATCGCCAGCGATCATGCGCCCCATCATGTGAATCTCAAGATGCTGGAGTTCGATAGAGCACCCTTCGGCATTACCGGGCTGGAGACGGCTGTCGGACTGGCCCTGACGCAACTGAAGTTGTCTCTGTCGCGTGCGATTGAGCTGTTTTCCCTGAATCCCCAGAAAATCATGAGAGTGCAAAAGTGGGGTATCTTTGAGGGAAGCGATGCGCATCTGACCATTCTGGATCCAGGCCGGCAATGGAAGTTTGATGTAACCCGGTCTCGCTCGAAAAGTCGCAATTCGCCTTTCGATGGTTGGCAACTGAAAGGCAAAGCCGTTGGTACAATCGTTGGCGGCAGGGTCGTCTATGAAGATCGCAACTAGCCTGGCTGTCGGCCTCTGGTTCGCGTGCGTTTCCACCGCAGGCGCGCAGACGCCACAAGCCGTCGTCGATCGGATTTCCAACAGTTCGGCCGTTAGAACAGCGCAACAGTTCGTCGACTCGGATCACGACCGCATCATCCGCGAAATCATTGCCATTACAGAAGTCCCGGCCCCTCCCTTTAAGGAAGCGGAGCGGGCAAAAATTTTCGCCCAAATGATGCGGGACAGTGGACTCGCGAACGTTGAAATCGACCCTGAGGGGAATGTACTGGGGCTGAGAAAAGGCAGCGGGTCCGGTCCCCTCATCGCTATCGCCGCGCACCTCGACACCGTTTTTCCGGAAGGGACCGAACTTCAGGTGCGGCGTGAAGGCAACCGACTTCTTGGACCGGGGGTGGGTGACAACTCCCGGAGTCTGGCAGTGCTTCTGGCGATGATCCGTGCCCTCGACAGCGCGAACATACAAACCACCGGCGATATCCTTTTCGTTGGAGACGTCGGCGAAGAGGGCCCCGGTGATTTGAGGGGAATGCGGTATCTGTTCCAGAAGGGCAAGTATAAGGACCGGATCCGGATGTTCATTTCGGTCGATGGCGCCGGAAGCGGCAGCGATATCGTGACCGGTGCGCTCGGAAGCCGCCGCTATAGAGTCGTATTTCGGGGTCCCGGCGGGCACAGCTACGGCGCGTTCGGACTCGTGAATCCCTCGTACGCAATGGCCAAGGCGATCGATCGGGTGTCGAAGATTTCCGTGCCTTCCTCGCCACGGACGACCTACAACGTAGGCGTTATCGGCGGCGGCACATCCGTTAACTCCATACCGAACGAGGTCTGGATGGACGTGGATCTGCGGTCCGAATCACCGCAGCAACTCGACAAACTGGCGGAAGAATTTATCCGCCAGGTTCGCGCTGCTGCAGACGATGAAAATCGCACGCGATCTACTACCCAGGGAAAGATCGACGTCGAGGCAAAAGTCATCGGCGAACGACCATCCGGAATGACACCGCTGGATTCTCCCATTGTCAAACTTGCTACCGCCGCTGCGAACAAGTTTGGACTGTATCCCACCTACAGCGTCGGCAGCACCGACGCGAATATACCGATCAGCCTTGGTGTGCCGGCCATCACGCTGGATTCCGGAGGGACTGGCGGCAGAGCGCACGCGCTGGACGAGTGGATAAACATCGAAAAGGGGAACAGCGTGCGGGGAATCAACCTCGTCATGCTGACGCTGCTTTCGTTGTCGGGCGTTCAGTAATACGCCAGGGTTTCGATTCCGGTGCCCGCCGTGAACGTCTTGCTGACCTGACTCTTCGTCATATCAATCACGGAAATCGTGCCGTCCCCATGATTCGAAACCAGCGCCGTCTTTCCATCTGCCGAAAAGGCGATACCGAACGCCTGCTGCCCAACCGTCAGCGTCTTCTGCGATGCGTGCAGGTTCTTTGCATCAAAAATGTTTGCCAGCGCGTTCATGTGATTCACGGTCATCAGCGTGGCGCCATCCGGAGAATATCGCGCTCGAAACGGGCCGATGGTGTTTCTGTCGACGGTGACCGTGTCCACGATCTTGTCGGTGGCCGTGTCGATGACGTAGAACTTCGGGTCCGTGAAGTCGATCGCGATCACACGCTTTCCATCCGGTGACGCCGTAATTCCCTGTGTGCCTTTAGGCATAGGCACACGCCCGATCATCTTTCTTGCCTTCAAATCGATGATGCTGACAAACATCCGGTCATTCTTGTTAGCGACATACGCTTTGCTGCCATCGGGCAGTACCGCGGCCCAATGTCCTGTTCCGTCGGTATCAATCGCCGCCAGGGTCTTGCCGGACTTTGGATCGATCACAAGCAACTTTCGACTCGAATCACAGGAAGCGTAAAGCAGGCCATTATTATCGACCTGCAATCCGTGGGGTGCCAGATAGGGCGAGACATCGATCGTGCTGCTGATCTTGCGAGTGGTGAGATCGATGACGACAATCTTGTGACCCGGATTCGGATTGTTCCCATACACGCCATCGCCATAGAGCGGAACGTAAGCCGTCCGGTGATCCGCTGAAATTGCGAGTTCATGCGGCGGCGCTTCGGTTTGAAGACTACTGACTTCCTTCAGCGTCGCGGGATCGAAGAAGCGCACATACCCGCCGCGTTTGTCGATCATGATCAGACCCGATGTGCCTGTGGGGTTATTCGGATCGGGCGCCGCGCCAATAACAGAAACAGCGGCAACCGACAGTACGATTAATAATGCGCAAAGGCTGATTCGCGTATTGTTCATCATGGATACCGCTCCTTGTTGGTTTCTTCAAGATCAGCTGTCCCGATGCACCGTCTCCAGCGAAAACGCCGGCAAGCAGATTGCGACATACTCTGCACCGCCTTCTTCGGGGGAGCTGTACTGAACCCATTCGCCGCGATGGGCAATGACAGCCTGGCCAGCTCGGACGTCGAGCGTCTCGCCTGCCGTCTCGACGCGAAGCATGCCCTTCAGCACCACAGTAAACTCATCGAACTCGGGCTTCTGGCCAGGTTCCACCCATCCTGTCGGACTCTGCATCTTTGCAATGCTGACCGACGAAGTCATGCTGTTCACACGACCGATGTATTCCTCGATGATCTTCGGCTTGTTGCCGGCAGCCTTGATGATCGCGGGTGTGGGGATAAGCGTCGCCATAACCTACAGCGGGTTGTCCGGCATGGCGATCGTCCGCCACATGTGAGCCACAGGGCTCCCATCGTTGCCCAGACCTTCCCTGGGTTGTTTGAAGTGTTTGCCGATAATTTCGAGAAACGGCTCGATGCTCAAGACCACGCCTGGTTCGAATGCATAGAGGTCATTGACCGTGACCATCCGGGGTTCCAGATACCATTTGTGATTCTTCAGCATCTTGTAATCCGCCTGCATGTGGGGCAGGGGCACGTAATCCTCACCGAAGATCCTCCGGTAAAGATCCGGGTACTCATAGCCATGTTCCTTGTCCGGAAAAAATCGCAGAGCCTGGTGGTAGCGAATCGCGAAGCTGGTCTTTTCGGGGACGTAGGGCTCATACATCTGCGCTCCCCAGTAACCGTGGTCCGACTTCATGATTTCCTGGACCGTGTCGTGCAGCAGGCACGCCAGCACGACTTCATCGCTCATCTTGTTCTTCATGGCGCGGCTCGCGCTTTGGAAGCAGTGATTAGCCGTCGCGGTAAATCGCAATTTGAAGAAATCGACGAGTGTCGGCTTTGCCGGCATGGACTCGAGTTTCTTGACCTTTCCGTTCGGCTGGGTCGTCAGGAACAGGTTCCCCACACCCCGCCGATAGAAACGGGTCTCAATCTGCGCCTCGATCTCCGCGGCTGTGGGAAATTTCGGCGAAACTGCCGGGCTGGGCGCGGCGTTCAGTTGCTGGACCATATACGCCTCAAGGGCCTCGGCTCTCGCTTCGTGACTCATTGCCTTCATGGCGGCCATTCCGCCCAGACTCGCGATAAAAAGTCGGCGATCGATCTCCATAGATCCTCCCGTTTCCTGGCGAATTATATAGAATGAATGCCTCTGGAGGAAAAAATGAACCTACGTGGCGCGACGGCGCTGGTCACTGGCGGCACCAGTGGTATCGGCAGAGCCATTGCCAGATCGCTTCTCGACGCTGGCACTAAAGTCGCAGTTACCGGGCGGGACGAGAAGAGGCTGGCCGAGACCGCTCAGGCTCTGGGTGCGCTTGCCGTTCGGGCCGATGTCAGCAACGAGGCTGACGTCCTGCGGACTTACGACGAAGTCCTTCGAACATTCGGTCATATCGATATCCTGGTCAACAATGCAGGCAAGGGTATCTTCAAGCCATTGATGGAGATGCAGCGATCCGACTTCGATTCGGTGCTGGCGACGAATTTGACCGGCGCCATGTTGATGGCGCGTGAGGCGGCCCGGCATTTCATAAC
>DASTBJ010000768.1:0-16844 GCA_035712125.1 Terriglobia bacterium | reverse complement strand
GCTCGAAAGCACGCTGGTCGTATGGGGCGGGGAATTCGGCCGCACTGTTACGCGCGACCGCAACGGTAACGATAATCCGGGTCGCGATCACAACAACAAAGCCTCCAGTATCTGGCTTGCAGGCGGCGGCGTGAAGGGCGGCACGATCTACGGCAAAACCGACGAGTTCGGTGCGAAGGCCGTAGAGAATCCCGTCCACATTCACGATCTGCACGCAACAATCCTGCACCTGCTTGGCTTTGACCACACTCGTCTCACGTATCGGTACAACGGCAGGGACTTCCGCCTGACCGATAACTTTGGCGTGGTCGCAAAAGGAATCCTGGCATGACACATCACTCCAGAGTCGGGCGCGGATGGACCGTGGCGATGGCGGTGTTTGGCGTCATCGGCTCTTGTTGGCTGGCAATGGCCATAATGGCGCAGCCGCAGACGCGCACGTCTTCGCAACCCCCCACGAAGGCACAGCTCGAATTCTTTGAGAGCAGGATCCGTCCGATATTCGCCAACAACTGTTACCGGTGTCACAGCCCGGCCAACGGAAACCCTCGGGGCGGGCTCGAACTGGACTGGAAAGGTGGCTGGGAAAAAGGCGGCAGCGAAGGACCTGCCATTGTCCCGGGTGACCCTGAGAAAAGCCTGGTGATTCTGGCAGTTCGTTACACCGATCCGGACCTCCAGATGCCGCCAAACAACGCACGGCTCTCTGACGAGCAGGTCAACGATCTTGTCAGTTGGGTTCGTATGGGGGCTCCCGATCCGCGCACGACCCGTCCTTCGGGAAATGGCGTCACCTATGGGGGCAGCGGCAAGAATCACTGGGCTTTCAAACCCGTTGCGAAGATTGTTCCCCCCGTGGTGAAGAATGAAACCTGGGTCAGGAACGACGTTGACCGTTTTGTGCTGGCGAAACTTGAAGCTAACGGGATGACTGCGAATGGACCTGCCGACAAGAGAACGCTGATCCGCCGCGCCTACTACGATCTCATCGGTTTGCCGCCGACACCGGAGCAGGTCAACGCATTTCTGGCTGACGAGTCTCCCAACGCTTTCGAGAAGGTCATTGATTCTCTGCTTGCCTCACCCCGTTACGGTGAGCGCTGGGCTCGTCACTGGCTGGACGTGGCGCGATACTCCGACACCAAGGGGCAGCCGAATCGGCGGCGCGAGGAAACAGCGTTTTATCCTTACGCGTGGACGTACCGGGATTACGTCATCAAGGCATTTAATGAGGACGTTCCCTACGATCAGTTCATCCGTGAACAACTCGCTGCCGACCGCATCGGCGACGGACAGCAGGCGAAGAAGAACCCGAGTACCCTTGCAGCTCTCGGCTTCCTCACTCTGGGCGACCATTTCAACGGAAATCTCAGCGACATCATCAATGATCGAATCGATGTCACTTCGAAGGCATTTCTTGGGCTTACCGTAACGTGCGCCCGTTGCCACGATCATAAGTTCGATCCTATTCCGACGGCCGACTACTACTCGCTCTACGGAATCTTTGCGAGTTCAATTGAGCCCGATGACGAGCCTATCATCGGTCCGCCGAATGCTGAGTATGACGGGTATCTTGCAAGAAGGCGGGATCTTGATGAGCGCATGAGCAGCATGCGCAATCAAAATGTGAGCGGTTTCCTCGGCGATTATCGCCAGTACGGGGCTCACTATCTTTACGCCATGGCTTTGCCGGAAAGAGAACGGGCGCCGTATCTCACGAAGATTGGCGCCAATCCCGCTCTTCTGCAGAACTGGATTAATTTCACGCGGCCTCGGCCCGCATTCCCGGTTTTTGGTGTCTGGAACGCCATGATGCGTCCTCCCGCCCAGAGATTTGCACAGCAGGCTCCTCGTGTTTTGGATAACTTGCTGGACGGACCCCGCGCGGCAGAGTTAAACCCGATCGTGGTGAAGGCATTCGACGGGCAGTCGCCCCGGAACCTCGCCGACGTCGCGAACATTTACCGAAAACTCTTTGCGAGGACGGATCCGGAATGGGAAGCCGCCATGACGTCAGTTATCGAGGATTCGATGCTTCGCTTGCTGCCGAGGCCGCAGCAGAATCAATACCGGCAGCTTCGAAACCAGAGCGACATGCTCGAGCTCGTGGATCCCGGTGCGCCTCCTCGTGCTCACGTCCTCCTGGACGGCCCGAGGCCGGCAGACTCTCCTATCCTGATCCGCGGGCAGGCAGAGACGCCCGGCGATGTCGTGCCGCGTCGATTTCTGGAAGTGCTGTCGGGCTCAAGCCGTCCGCGTTTCCGCGATGGCAGCGGAAGGCTCGAACTCGCGAATGCCATCGCGAGCAAGACCAACCCGCTCACGGCGCGCGTGATGGTCAATCGCGTCTGGCAACATCACTTCGGCGAAGGCTTTGTCAGCACTCCCGATGATTTGGGAAACCAGTCGTCACCGCCGACCCATCCCGAGCTTCTGGACTGGCTTGCGAACCGATTTATGACGGATGCATGGTCGCTGAAGAAACTGCATAAAGTCATTCTTCTCTCGGCCACGTGGCAGCAGAGCAGCCGCAACAACGTTCAATTCGCGGAAAAGGATCCGTTCAACCGTCTGCTATGGCGGGCGAATGTCCGCCGTCTGGAATTCGAGCCATTGAGAGATTCGATTCTTAGCATCGGCGGCGGTCTGGATCTCGCAGTGGGCGGCCATCCTGTAGACCTGTCCGAGGGCCTTCGAGCCCAGGGTGGAAGGGGTAGAGGCGCAGGAGTACTGAACGGCCAATACCGGCTCTCCACGGAGCCGCGCCGCACGATTTACGGGTACGTGGATCGCGCGGATCTTAGTGAGGTATTGAACGTTTTCGATTTTCCGAATCCGAATACTTCCATTGGAAAGCGCTATGAGACGACCGTGCCGCAACAGGCGCTGTTCCTCATGAATAGCCCCCTTGTGATCGAGCAGGTGCGCAACGTCGTGAATCGTGATGCGTTTCAGGACGCGGAATCCGATGACGCGCGCATTCGTCTTCTATATGAATTGTTCTTCCAGCGTCTGCCGACCGGGGCGGAGGTCAGCGCGGGAACGGAATTCATAGAAGAGTTTCAGGCGGAAGAGGCAAGGGTAGCCGCTCCAAACCCCGCCGGACCACGCGGCGCGGCCGGCAGAGGCCGCGGAGCACAGGCGCGAGGTCCACAGCAGGCAGGTCGGGGTGGCCGAGGCCGTGGCGGTGCGGGGCAGGCTCCCGTACGCCTTCCTTTAACGGGATGGCAGGAATACGCGCATGCTCTTCTGCTGACGAACGAAGCGGCGTTCATTCACTGATCCGACGATTACCATCCCTTGAGCCTTACCTGCGCGGCTTCGGTTTTTGTCTGTGCCGCGCCTTCCTTAGTGATAAAGCCAGACTTGAGGTTTACCTCTGTAATCCGTTGAACATCTGAAAGATATTCCGATCGCGTTGGATGCCGTTGGAGGAGGGTTGTTTCGTCGATGGGTTCGTGCGATCCGAGCTGCCGGCACATTCCTGGGCCGCTGTTTAGACCCGTGTTCCTCGCCATAGGGACCGCTAGTTGAGCCAACCGGATACCTCCCCTCGCCAGTCCGAATTCATTACGCTCGATAACGGATAGCTGGTCTCCCGCGCCAATTGAAGACACGACAATCCGCTCTGCCACCGGTGGAGGTGTGCGACGTTCAACCCAGAGTTTCATCCGGTCGTACACCGCATTCAGCACCAGGCGTGAGGGCACGCGGCTAAGTGGCGGACGCTCACAGGGGAGCGGTACAGGTATCGAGCCGAGGTCCCTGGTTTCCAGCAGCTCCATAATTGTGTGGAGATCCCAGTCGGCGTGCGAGGCGCCCGCCACTTCCCATGTCCGGATGTAATTGGAATCGGGTTGCCTCAACGAAGCCTGGCGCAGGATAACGTCGGTTTCCGCCAGAAGCTTGAAGACTGGTGTTGCCACGTCGGAGCGCAACAAGGCGCCCGCGCCATGGAGCACGAACCCATCGAAGGCACGCTCCAGTGGCTGAATCCGGTTGTAGTACTGAAACAGTCGGCCGGCGGACTGCGAGTGCCCGCCGGCGATGACGTTCCGTACTTTGAAGTTGCCAAGCAGCGCTGAAGGGATTCTGAGGGCCTGGGCGAGCTGAGTGAGAATCGAGAACGAGAGTTCGTTATTGCTGAACTTGCCGTTACCAGTCGCGTCAAGAGTACCGTAGCGCGCTGGATTCCAGCGTTTCAGGCCGGTTTGAGGATTATCGATTCCATTCGAATGCACGGACACTCCAACATGCGCAAAGCCACGCCGCATTAGATGCTCGTGCGACCAGTACCACTCGTTCTCAATGTCGCGGCCGGCCGCAGTATTGTTCACTTCGACAATCACGGTTCCATTGAATTTTCCGGAGGATTTCGGCCGACGCGCGATCAGTCGAGTCTTGTAGGGATAGGGACCACCAGGAGCGACGGTTGCGGTCCGATCCGCTTCCCCGGCGTATTCGACGGCGAGCCCTTCGAGATAGAACTCTTCTTCGACGTAGCCGTGCTTTGCTACCAGATGACTCGTTGTGAAGTAGGGATAATTGTGTGACGGATCTCCGGGTGCCGCGGACGCCGGAATAGGTCCCGTCACCTTCGGCGCATTAGTTGCAGCCGGCATCGTAGTCGACACTAATGCAATAAGGGTCGAGGCAACGGTGTATCGCAGCTTTGAGTGCATCGTTTCTCCCTTCACCGGTAGTTCTCGATGGTGTAGATGTCTCCCTGATCGGAATCGCGGGTGAAAAGAATGGTCTCGCCATCGGGAGACCAGGCTCCTTTGTGAGCGTGCCAGCCGCTGCGTCCATCGGTGATCTGGACCGGTTTCCCCGCCGGCTGCGGCAGACCGTTTGGCCCGGGACGCAACGGCAGTATCCAGATGTTCATGTTGAAATGGCTCTCGGCGGTCGTAAACAGAAGACTTCTGCCATCGGGCGCAACGGCAGGCTCCAGCGCCGAATTCGGAAACAGGGAGATTTCCTCTCCTGTCTGCAAATCGTACCCGATGATTTGAGAGACGCCATTGTTGTGGCGTGCGAACACGATGTGATTGTCATCGCGGTACCAGTCAAAATATCTGACGTTATCGAGAGCGCGATGTTCGTTGGTGCCGTCGCGGTCCACCACGTACAACGCTTCTCCCCCACTCTCGGTGACGCCGACAAATCCGATCTTTTTGCCGTCCGGGGACCATCGCGGCGCGACAGATCCAGTCGTCCATCCACCTAATGAAGAAGCAGAAATATTACGGGGGCTCAGCTGACGAGGAGAACCGCCTGCCGCATCCATGACCCAAACGTGAAACCTCCCGCCGTTTCGGTTGGAAATAAAGACAATCTGGTCGGAGCCATCCGGGGCGAACGACGGCACCAGGTCTTCATCGGGATTGACAGTGAGATTTCTTTCTTCAGAACCGTCGAGGCGTTTGAAATAGATGTCGTTCCTGCCGGTGCGGTCGTTTTGATACACGATCGCGCGACCGTCTTTGGAATAGCTTGGAAAGAAACTTTCAGAAGTGACCTCAGTGACTCGCTGCGGTTCTGCCGCGCGCTTGAAATTAGCACTGTAGATGTCGACACGATGGTCATCGAACTTCACATAGGCGAGCCGGCCGCTGCTTGAGAGAATTGGAAACCAGTCAAGCGCGGGGCTGTTCGTGATTCGCCGGCGAATTAGGGAAGTCACGTCGACTTCCCAGATCTGGTTTTGTGACGAGAAGAGAATCTTTTTGTTATCGGCCGACCAGGCGGGACCGCCGAGAGCAACATCTTCAGCCACCATTCTCTCGTCGCTGCCGTCGGCACGCGCGATCCACACGGCAGATCCCTGGCCTGCGGCATCCCGAATGAACGCGATATGTTGGCCATCGAACGACCACGCAGCAGCGTGATCGCTCTGACCTGGGCCGGGCCGGGTCACCGCAGATGTTGTCTGATTGACAGCGTGAACGCGCGATATGGCGGTGCCGCCGGAATCCATACTCTTCGTGAAGAGCAGCTCCTCTGATGTTGGCGACCAGGGAGTCGCGCCAAGGACGCTCAGCGAACTGCTGAAATGATCCGGGGACTGCAGGCCTGTGACGGCGATTTCGCGTTCCGAGCCACCGGTTCCCAGGCCGGGCATCAGATAGACGCGGGCTCCCATTCCGCGGTCGGCCACGAAAGCGAGATACCGAAGGTCCGGAGACCAGCGCGGAGCGACCTCATCCCAGGGTGTGCGCGTGATTTGCTCGGGAAGTCCTGCAGCGACCGACATTCTGAACAAGTCCATGTTGCCGTCTTTATTGTTGCCGAAGACGATCATGGTTCCATCCTTATTCCAACCGGGCAGTACCTCCCAGCCGTCCATGTCTGTCAGGCGTACGAAACTTAATTCACCCAGGGACGGCGCCTCGCGACGATTCAGAAAGGAAAAAATCGCGGCGACGGCAGCAATCCCAAGAACACCGCCGGCAACGTACCATATCCATCGCATGCCGCGTTGTGTCGAGACGGGAACCGAGACAGCGGTCGTGGCCGGCGAGTCGTAGAGTTCCTCGAGGGCAACCTTGAGATCCGCCATTGTCTGGATGCGTCGAGCAGGGTCCTTGCGCAGGCACCGTTCAATAAGGCGTTCCAGATCGGGCGTTATTCCTTTTATCAGTGAACTCAGCGGTGCCGGCTCCTCGTACATCACTGCGCCCAGCGTCGCAAGCACGGTACCGCGGTCGAAAGCCCGTCGGCCTGTCAGCATTTCGTAGAGAACAACGCCGACGGCAAAGATGTCCGACCGGGCGTCGACGAGTTTTCCCGCCGCCTGTTCCGGAGACATATACGCTGCGGTTCCGAGAATGACACCTTCCATGGTTCGTGGAGGCTCCGTCTGGGAACCGGTCCTCGTTTCAGCATCGGAAAGCTTTGCCAATCCGAAGTCGACAACTTTGACCTGACCTTTGTCCGTGACGAGCACATTGGCGGGCTTTATGTCCCGATGCACAATGCCGGCAGCGTGGGCCGCGGCGAGAGCGCTGACGATTTGTGTCGCATAGCCGATCGCTTCACGGGGAGCCATGCCTTTGGGAGTGATTCGCTTGTGCAGCGATTGTCCCGGAACGTATTCCATCACCAGAAAGTCGGTTCCCGAATCGCTGGCGATATCATGCACGGTAACGATGTTCGGATGATTCAACGCTGAGGCTGCGCGAGCCTCCTGGAGAAAGCGTCTCTTGCGCTCAGCGTCCGCCATCTTCTCGCTGGCCAGGACTTTAATGGCCACAGTCCGTTCAAGCCGCGTATCTTTTGCCAGGTACACCTTGCCCATTCCACCCATTCCCAGCAGGGAAATGACTTTGTAGGAACCCAGTTCACGGCCTTCAAGGTTTTCAGACTCGTCGACGAAGGTTTCGTCGGCCGCCTTATACTCCATGAAGTCTTCTGCATCGGCGGTATAGCCGAGCAGCGACTCGACTTCGCGGCGCAGGTGTTCGTCCGCGCCGCAGTATTCGTCAAGAAAAGCGGCACGCTCGTTGTGCGCGCGCTCCAGAGCGAGGTGGTATAGCGCCTCTACACGGCGCCATCGCTCCGAAGCGGATGGATTCGAGTGCACGGGCCTTCGCCCCCGTTTGCGGGTATTTAAAACGGGGCGATTATATCCGACTTGATGAATCTAGAAACTAAACCTTCCGCTTAGGATGATCAGCCGGTTCTCGCCACTTGTTTCCGTGATGCGGCCAAAATTGGGGCTGTTGATGTCCGTATCCGGATTGGCAAAGTTGGTCCGGTTGAGAACATTGACCGCATCCGCCCGGAACTCAAGTTCCTTGCCTTCCCCAATGCGTATCCGCTTGATCAGGTTGACATCCAGCCGGAACTGGCCCGGCCCCTCGAGGTAGCCCGGACTCATGGATCCGACGGTTCCGGGAGCCGGGTTCACGGCGATCAGATTGTCCTGTGCGTCGGCCAGGGCCTGCATCAGGCTTGCCTGGTTCAGATTTTGCTGACTCGTTAGCGCCGTTGCCGCGGGATCTCTAACGATCTTCAGACCAGGGAAGTACAGCACGCCAATCGCGTCTCGTGTCACCTTGCCGAAGTCCTTCTGCATTGGCCCGACAAGATTCGCCGTGTTGTTGGTGGTGTATTGATTGAATGAGGAGGTCTGGTTCGTGATGGTGATCGGTTGTCCGGAGACGAGATTGACGATTCCGCCGAACTGCCACCGTTCAACCAGCCGCGAAACGAAGTCATTGCTGTATCCAAGGAAGGGTTTCCCCGGGCCGAAAGGTAGTTCGTAAATGCCGTTGGTCTTGAAAGAATGCGTTCTGTGGAATGGGAGAAGTCTCTTGTCGAGGTGCCGATTCCTGCCGTCGCGATAAAAGATATCAATCAAAGCGTGGCTGTTGCCGGCATGCTCTCCGATCGTGCGGCCCCAGGTGTAACTGTTCTGAAGAATTAACCCGTCCGAGAACTGCTTGTTCAGCTCGATCTGCAAGGCGTGATAGGTCGAATTGGCGAAGTTTCCCGCGATCCGAGCCGCTCCGAATTGGGGATTACCGACAATCAGATTTTCCGGAAGTCCGGCACGACGCAGCAGATCACCTCTCACGTTCGTACCCGACAGCAGGGGCGTACTGTTCAGAAAGGAGGCGAAAGCGCCCACGTTGTTGTTCGCGAAGAATGCTCTGGTGTTGGTATTGCTTCGTACGGACTGCGAGCCTGTTACCGTCGTGCCGTTCACCACACCGAGCCCGAGATCCAGACCATTGAAGATCTGGTCGAGGAGAGGCGCATTGCCGCCGGCCTGGGTAACGACGAACGCATCCCGGATGCCGCTTTCGAAAATATTGACCTCGTTAATGTCGATCTGACGGACGAGTTTCGTCCCCTTGCTGCCGACGTAGCGGACATCCAAAGTGAACTTGCCCGGCAGTTGTCTCTGAACAGAGAGATTCCAGTTCTGGACGTACCCCGTCCTGATGTTGCTGTCATACACCCCGATCGCGGTGTTTCGATCCGTTAGCGGCACCGTATCGAGAGGAACGCCGAGCGGCGTCAAAGGCAGGTGCACTCGAGACAGGTCGAGGTATTGAGGCGACGTAAGAACTGTGGGCGCGACCGTTCCGGGCATCAACCCAACCGTGTTACCGACGACGAATAGAGGAATTCTCTCGTAGCCTATTCCGTAGCCCATGCGCAAAACTGTTCTCTCGGCACCGAAATACGGAATGGACCAGCTCAGCCCCACAGCTGGCGCGAAGTTGTTCCAGTCTTTGTTGAAGAGATTCCGGCCGGGGTTCGGACTGTTGGGGCCGACGTACTCCACGCTGGTCATCGTCCCGGCGAGATGGCCCGGTCTATATAGATCCGCGAAACTTGTGCCGGATATCCCGTAGACACCGCTGGATCCGCCAATCACGGCTGCGGTTGTTCCGCGGCCCGTCTTGGTGTCCTCAAGCCAGGGCACTCCGTAGTACTCATAACGGACGCCGAGGTTCAGCGTTAAATCGGGCCGTAACTTCCAGTCGTCTTTGAAAAAGAGACTGAACTCGCGCTGAAGAATATCGCCGTCTGCGTGCTGTCCTTCCGGAATCGCTTCGTAGTTTGGGCCGCCAGTGGCATAGAACCGTTGGTTCACCTGTGCCAGAGATCCGGAGAGATTAATCAATAGATTCTGGGCCGTCGCCTGGTTGCCGCCAATTCCCGGCACGTTTGCCGGAGCCAGGCCGGTGACGGGCGGATTGCCGGCCCCGAACATAGCTGTTGGAGTAACGCCGATGTCCACGAAAGCCTCCGGCCCGCCCCCCCAACGATACTCACCACCGAACTTGAACGCATGCCTGCCCGAAACCCAGCTGACGCTATCTCCAATCAGGTTGAGAAGGGAGACAGATCCCGACGGAAAAGACATCGGCAGGAATATGTTCGAAAGGTTTCCTGTAAACGTCGTTTTGTAGCCGATTCCATCAGCCACGGGTAACCAGGACTGTCCATCGCCTTCCCATGCCGCGTAGCCGCGCAGGTTCCCGTTCTGCGATCCGATCTGGAATTCGTTAAGGACTTGAGAGGAGAGAGCCGACGTCACGCGAAACGCGAAGACATTGGTTTTGGAAACGTTCGAACCGCCCGGCGTATCCGGAAAACTCTGCGGTGAGACCGCGTTCAACTCCCTGGTGCGCTGATGTGTCCAGGAGAAGTTCAAACGATGCGCCGGGGTAAGCTGATGGTCGATTCGAGTGTTGAATTGATCGCGATCCGCCGTGGCCCGTCGACTCCACGTATATCCGGCGGTGTTCAGCCCATCACCAAACCGGAAATTGTTTGGCAGCGGGCTGAAACTCATCATCTCGGGAACAATTCCGGTAGGGTCAGGCACCATCCTCGCGGGATCGCGACCGAATACACTGATGGACTGGAGGTCTCCTGTCGCTGTCGACGGCTTGACCGGATTTCCATTGATGTCGACGGTGGGTACGGCGGCGTTGAAGTTGCCGTTCACCACACCCGGAAAGAAACGAAAGATTCCCTGCCTTGCCGTCTCGGTGTAGACCAGAGGCGTTGTGGGCGTTTTCGTGACTTCTCTTTGTCCGTCGTAGAGAAAGTGAAAGAACGTCTTGTTCTTCACGATGGGACCGCCGAGCCTTCCTCCGAACTGGTTGCGAATCAGAAAGTCTCTCGGGTCACCTCGCTGGTTATTGAAGAAAGTATTCGCATTGAGGGACGTGTTTCGGTGCGACTCGAAGACACTGCCGTGGAAGGCGTTTTGTCCGGATCGGGTAGACACCTGAACCTGTCCCGAGCCTCGCCCCAGTTCGGCGTCTGCGGGACTCGTCACGATTCGTACCTGCTCGATAAGGTCGGGACTCAGGTAGATAACAGAACTGACGCCATTGTTTCCGATTTGATCCTTGACTGGAAACCCGTCGGCCGTGACATTCACGGCATTTCGCCTTGCCCCGCTGAGGTTGTAGTTTGTTCCGTTGTTGCTGTCTGATTTGGTAATTCCTGGTTGTGTGTCCACGAGACGTAAGACATCACGCTCCGATATCGGCAGATCCCGTACCTGCTGATCCTGGATGAGCGTTCCGACAGATGCGGTCGAGGTTGCAAGTCGGAGATCGGCAGCGATCTCGACGGCGTTCGTGATTTGTGCGAGTTTCATCGAGAGCGGAAGATCCATCTGTGCCGAGACCTCCAGAAGGAGATCGGGATATATCACGGTTTGAAAATCCTGCCGCTCGGCAGTCAATCGGTACCGTCCGGGCTGAATACTGCGGAACTGATACACACCGGCTTCGTTGCTCGAGGTCTTTAGGCCAAGTCCCGTCTGTGTGTTCTCAAGTGTCAGCTGGACATCGACCAGGGCAGCCCCGCTCGGATCGACAATGGTCCCGCTCAACACGGCATTTGCGCCCTGTCCAATGGCTACTGACGCGGAAAGTGACGCCGTTATCAGGATGCCCAATACCGCTCGGATCATAGTTTCCTTTCCCCGCGAGAGTGACCTTCCACCTGCACAATGCAGAGAGGATCTTGTCCGCTCTATATGGAAAGGCGGGAAAATCCGAAAAAAACCCGCATCCGGGCGGAAATGGCTCCATCTGCCGTGAGTTTTAACCGATTCTTTCTTCTGGAAGACTGAGGAATATACATCCGGAAAGCCGATCCCGGTCAACTTCCATTTAGTGCGGGGCCGCAATGTTTCAGTACAATCGGACTACTTTCAATCGGGTTTGAAGGAGTTTTCGAAAGTGTCTCAGCTCCTATCTCAACAGGTGACAAGGCTACTTTCTGCGTGGCGCGGCGGCGATGAAGTTGCTCAGGACCGCTTGTTCAAGGTGGTCTATTCGGATCTGCGTAGACTGGCGCACCGATACATGGCCAATGAACGCCCGGGGCAGACGCTTCAGACCACGGCCCTGGTTCATGAAGCCTACCTGCGTCTCGTCGATATCAACCAGGTTCCGTGGCAGGACCGCGCGCACTTCTTCGCCGTTGCGGCCAGGGTCATGCGCCGCATCCTTGTCGATGGTGCGAGAGCGCGACGCTATCAGAAGCGGGGCGAAGGCGCGGAACATGTCGAGCTCAACGAAGCCCTGCTTGTCACGAAACGCCATGGCCCTGACCTTGTCGCTCTCGATGATGCGCTGACAGCTCTCGCCGAGCTGGATCCTCGGAAAAGTCAGGTCGTGGAGCTTCGTTTTTTTGGCGGCTTGACTACGGAAGAGATTGCAGAAGTGCTCAGTGTCTCCTCCGATACTATCCTGCGCGACTGGAAGACTGCAAAGGTTTGGCTGTTGCGGGAAATCCGCCGGCAACCCGAGTCGTAGATTTCTGCCGCTGATTACAGCCGGCGGATCTCCATGCAAATTCCTCTCATCTGTCCATCCGGAAGCCACATAAGTTACTCCGGAATGACCAATTTGTTAATTTCATGTGAATTCACTATCGGGCCCCTTTAACATCCGAAAAGAATCGGTATCTTAGGGCCGGCATGACTGAGGAGGTCTTACGTGAAACTGAAATGTGCGCGCCTGATTCTGTCCGCACTGGTGATGTTACTGCTCGCACCATGGCAGATTGAGGCGCAAACCCCCGGGTCGCCGGCAAAAAGCGATGACGTCTACAAGAAGATCTGGAAGTTCGCCGAATGGTACAAGAACGACCAGAATCCTGCTGTGCAGAGTCTACTTTTCAGTGGACGTTTTCAATACGAGTACGCATCGATCAATGCCGACCAGGGCGATCACAGCGAGTGGAACGTCCGCCGGATGCGTGTCGGGGCAAAATCGAAGCTGTTTCGTACGCTGACGCTGCATGGCGAGGTTGAACTGAATCCCGAAGAAGCTGAACCGTTCTACGTTCGCCTGACTGACATGTACCTGCAATGGAGCCGGAGCGAAACATTTGCGCTCACAACGGGCAAACAGGCGACGCCGTTCACGATGGAGGGATCGACCTCATCAAAGGAGCTGCTTACGATTGACCGCAGCAACCTGGCGAATAACATGTGGTTTCCCCAGGAATACTTTCCAGGTGTCGCGGCGTCCGGGGACGTCAACGGCTGGCAGTATCATTCGGGCGTTTACTCATCCGGAGAAATGAATCGGGAATTCGGAGAATTCAACGGCAGTTTCTTTACGCTCGCCTCGATCGGGCGTGATATCGCGGATACGCTCGGCGCAAAGGAAGCGCTGCTTCGCGCGAATTACGTTTATCAAAATCCTGATCCATCCAACACCTTCACGCGTCCGCTGCAGCATGTGGTCTCAGTGAACTTCAAATTCGAAGACGACAAGTGGGGGGTGCGAACGGATGTCTCCGCCGCGGCAGGTTACCTGGGACAGAGCGATCTCTGGGGATTGGTGATTCTGCCTTTCTATAACATCAATCCTAAACTACAGATCGTTGCCCGGGAGACCTACCTTCATAGCAGCAACCCCAATGGCGTGCGGATCGCTACTTATGAAAATGCTGTCGTTCCCGGGCGCGGTGATCGGTATCAGGAGATTTACGCAGGAGTGAATTACCTTTTCTACGGCCACAAACTCAAGGTACAGAGCGGGGCCCAATGGGGTGACATGGACGATCAGGCCAATGACGGCGGGGAATACAACGGGTTCTCCTGGGTCACAGGACTTCGTGTGAGTTGGTAAATCTCAGGAACCCGGGATCGCGACAACATCGAGCGTGGCTTTCCCTCCCTCGTCAACGCGTATCGGTTTGCCGCGGCCTTCGTATTGGCCCATGACGCGGGGATCCTGCCAGCCCCCTTTCTCGATCTGTTCGAACGCATAGACCTGATAATCGCCCGGTGGGGTGTTTTGAATTTGGAACATCCCGGATGTGTCGGTGAAGGCGAACTTGTGATCGATCCGGAACTTGAGGCCTCCTTCCGGGATCATGACGACAGTTGCTGCTTTGACGGGCTGGCCCGCCCCATTGATGACGCGTCCCTCGACTGCGCCGGGATTTGTACCGATAACGATCAACATTTCATCGGAAGAAGGTCCAGTCACGCGGAGACCGCCATTCAACACATCCTCGCTGCCAAACCGAATCGACTTTACGTAAGCATTGCGTAGTGAGACCGGGACATTCGGCGGCGTTGCGCCTGGAGCCAGCGCAGGTATCAATATCGGATTTACAAGAACCCGGTAGGTTCCTGTCTGCAGGGGTGGCGCAGTCGGATTAGTTGGGTACCTAAACGTACCGTCGGTTCCTGGCGTGGATGTTCCGGTGGGAACACCGGGAATCATTGGATCCGTTCTGAGCACCACACCTAAGGCGGACAATGCCGGGTCCGGACCTGCCGCTGGCGGCTGCCGCTCGATGACCACACGGCCAGTCAGTTCGATACTCGGCGCGAGGTTCACGACGACACCATTGACGTCTTCGGTGTTGACGTCAACAAGGGTGCGACCCGTAACATTGCCAACGCTGCCTCGCGATAAGGCATAAAGCACATACCTGCCAGGCACGACCCTTTGGATATCGAACGCGCCGGTTGCGTCGACCTGAGCGTTGGCGATTCCCGTGACAAAGCTCGAGACGAGCGGGAGCATTCCGACTTGCGGAAGTACGGGCTGACCGTTCGTGTTCACGGACGGTGCGCCGGTGATTCTGCCGCGCACCCGGCGCGTGATGAGCGCATCGGCCTGAATGTCGATATTGCGAATGTCGGAACCAGCTTTCACATCGACGATAGCGGCACGCTCGGGATCCGGTGTTCCGGGAAAATAGATCGGTACGTGCGACTCGTTGTCGGCAGCGCCACTTCCGATTGCGCGATTGAGCACAGCCCGCGCTGCGCGCCGTTCTGCATAGAACGAGTCTCCGGTGTCGCTGCCATCGGGAGTGATGTAATAGGGAATACGGCTCGCGGTGTCCCACACAACAGCGGCAATGTGATACCGGCCTGGCGGAAGCCAGAAGATATGGTATTCGCCGAGATCGTTCGTTCGGTCCGTAAGAACCGGAACCATGGTCGTTTGTCCATCGTTATACACGGGCTTCATCGCGACGACGTCGGCAATACCCACGGGTTGGCCTTTGTCTGTGACGCGCCCGGAAACGACACCTCCAGCCACCATGGACAGCCGAATGTCTGTCATCCGCTGTCCGGGGCCAATGACCAGATCCAGCGACGGCCCGCCCGGGAGGCGTTGCTCGAATTCCGCTTTGACATACCCGGCACGCGCGGCAACGAGCCGGTATTTGCCCGGCGCAATATTCGGAAGGAAGAATCGACCGTCGGCATTGGCCCGGGTCGTGTAGACGGAAGTATTACCCGCCGGACTCAGCAAATCGACTGTGACTTTACTGAGGGGCATCCCTGTCTCCGTGCTGACGACGATGCCCTGAATGCTTCCTGTTGGGGGCTGTTGAGCTGCCGCCTGCATGAGGACGCCGAACAAAACGATTGCGACAGTTTTCATAATCCTCTCCGGTGGGGAATTACGCTGGCAGGTATGTCCTGCTTTTCGCCTTCTCTTACAGAAACAGGCTTCCCGAAAGCTTCGTAAAGTTGCATGAATGCGGGATCGAACCAGGCGTCAGCGGACGCGAACTCCCATGCGAACAGTTTGTACGTACCCGGCAGAACGTTCGGTAGTTTGAATCGGCCGTCATGGTCCGTTGTTCCGGAGCGATAGAGATCCGTACGTCGGCGCAGATTAAGGGAGTCGGGCACCAGAACAACCACGGCATTTCGTGTTATACGCGTCGCGCTGTTGGTAACAGTGCCGGATACCTCCGAGCCATCCGAGCCAATGGTGATTTCCAGCAGACCGTCAGGCTGGCCGTAGACGTGGAGTCCGTCATTCAAAACGTCGGCATTGCCCATGCGGATCGATTTGACGAAGGCGCCTGCAGGAAGCGGCGAAACTGTAACCTTGAAATCTCCGGTATTCATCACGATCATGAAGTCTCCCGTACCTGAGACCGCGCCGTTGGGCGGCGGCGGAGGGGCGGGAGGGGCGGCAGGCGGGGGAGCGACCAGACCGCCAGGTGTCGCGATAGTATCGGGATCCCGCCTCAACCCGATTCGCATTCGTGCAAGATCCGGATCGTTGTCGGACCGCGACCTCCCTTCGATCACCACACGTCCGCTGACGTTGATCCCTGGTGTGGTCACCACTTTCAGGCCTTCGACATCCATGTTGGAAACTTCGACGGGAACGTAGCCCAGCAGTGTCGTTCCTGCACCCGGCAGTGTGACCCCTGCCGCCGCGGCCGCAGCCACTGTTGCAGCAGGAATGCCTGCGGTGTTGCCTGTGGTCGTGGTCGCGAAAAGTGAATAGGACGCTCCCGGCATCGCGCCGGCGAGGTCGAATACTCCATTCGTATCGGCGCTCCCTGTCAGTACAACCGAATTCGGGCTCGACTTTTTAGGTATTGCGATCAATGAGGCAGGGCCGGGCCGACCTGTCGTCCCATTCACGACGACACCCCGGAGGTGATGCACCCGCATCTTTCCGGAGCCCATCGAGATATCGATGCCTCCGGTCGTGAGTCCAGCCCTCACCTCTACAGGCCTTGACCTGCTCGGATCGGTGACACTGCCGTTGTATACGACGGCATAGGTTTCCTCGACGAGTTGGCCATCCGGAGTGTGACTGCGCAATATAACCGGAGTCGTCGCGCGGTCGGTTGGTCCGCGACGCCCGGGGGGGATCGGATCTGGGTTAATCGTCCGGCGCCGTTGGTCCTCGTAAACGGCAGCCACATAATAGGAGCCCGCTGCAAGCCAGTAGAGACGGTAGTTCCCGTGTTCATCGGTGGCCACGGATTGAATCATGTTCAGGAAGCGCTCTCCTTCACGGTATTGCTCCTCCAGAGCCATCATAAGAATGTGCCCCATCGGTTCACCG